>QMWA01000027.1 GCA_003661385.1 Thermoproteota archaeon
CTGCCGCTAGCAGTGCAGTGCCCAGCTTGCTCAAGCCTCGAGACGGTGATACTGGATGGAAGAGGGTGTGTAGTAAGGAGCATAAGAGCAGAGAGGTCATGAGCTGTCTGAACTCTGGCTTCCACCGCAGGCTACTGCCTGAAAGCTAGCAGCATGTTTTTAACCTCTGGAGGAGGAAGCTTGGAGGGAAGCTGGATGAGCGCTGGCAGGCTTAAGAAGGCCTTGGAGCACTACTATGAGCATACTGCTGAGCACGCTGAGAAGCTCCGTGAGTATGCTGAGATGGCTAGGGGGGAGGGAGCAGCTGGAGCTTCCCAGAAGCTTGAGCTTGCAGCTGAGCTCATGGATAGAGCAGCTGAGGCCATCAGGAGCGCCTGCATGAGCCTTAGCGAGGGGCCCTCTAGGGTCATTGAGGCTGAGAGCCATGAGATCCTTGACATAGAGGTTGAGGAGAGTCTTCTCGAGGTGAATAGGAGGATTGCTGAGGAGAACAGAAGGCTCCTCGATGAGCGCGGGGTCTATGTGGTCGAGTTCATGGGGTCTATTGGCTCAGGGAAGACTAGCTTGATCGAGGCTTTGGTCGAGAAGCTCAAGGAGAGGTATAGGATTGGGTATGTGGCTGGCGACTTGACCACCACCATTGACGCTGACAGGGTAGGTAGGCATGGGGTTCCTGTAGTCCAGCTTAACACTGGAAGGGAGTGCCACCTCGATGCAAACCTCTTCAGAAAGGCCCTATACCAGCTTGACCTCAATGGAATAGACTTGCTGCTGGTTGAGAACGTTGGGAACCTGATCTGCCCAGCTGACTTCCCACTAGGCTCTCACAGGAAGGTTGTGGTTGTGAGCGTGACTGAGGGCGAGCACATGGTTAGGAAGCACCCCATCATATTCAAGGAAGCTGACGTAGCTGTCATAAACAAAGTTGACCTGGCAGAGGAGATGGGTGTGAGCCCAAGCTCCCTTGAGAGGGACGCTAAGGAGCTTAACCCCAGGATAAAGGTTGTTAAGACGAGCGTGAAGACTGGTGACGGCATAGATGAGCTTGTGGAGGCCCTAGGACTCTAGCTGTGGTGCTGGAGCCGTGTAAGCCGGGGGCTTCTGGCGCCAAATGCGTGGTTGAGCTTAAATACCGTGTAGCTGCCTGGGTTCTAGTGGTGTAGTTGAGGGTAGTCAAGGCTTTGGCCTCGCTCGTCGTGCTGGCTGCTCTCATGGTTCAGCCTACAGCAAGCCTAGAGCGGGACCTGGAGCTCACCGTGGAGGTGCCTGAGCCCAGGGTGTGGGTTGAGGACAGAGAGCTGCACCTGAGCTTCCATCCTGTTGCAGAAGCCCACAGGTATGGGGTGGCAGTGCTTGTGCCTAATGGCTGGGATGTCAGTGAGGTGCTAGCTGAGCCCATTGAAGTAGAGCCCTTGGGCGAGGGGGTTGTCTGCAGCACAGGAGAGCTGCTGGAGTACGGTGGGACACACAGCTTTAGGGGCTATAGGATAGCTCTCATATCGATCGGAGCTGTAAGGTACCAGGGGCTTAGAGCTGAGCTCGTCAGGAAGGTGAGGCTTGTACTGAAGCTTAAGCCAGCAAGCTACGTGTACCCATACGAGTTCCCCCTGGTTGAGAGGTGGATTGAGAGAAACGTGGTGAACCCCTGGGAGCTTGAGAGCTATAGGCCAGTACACATGTCAGTAGACTACCTGATCATAACCAGAGAGATGTTCCTCCAGGCTCTCCAGAGCTTTGTGAACTGGAAGAAGTCGCTAGGCTTCAAGGTGAAGGTTGCTACGCTGGAGGAGATCGTCAGAACGCAGGGCGGTAGAGACTCAGCTGAGAAGATAAGGAACTACATAAGGCAGCTCTATGGGAGAGAAGCTGTCAAGTGGGTCCTCCTGGTGGGGGACGCAGACCCAGATGACGTGCATAGGGAGCCTAAGTACTTGGTTGACAAGCCATGGGAGATCCCAGTGAGGTACGCCTACAACCCAGATGGAGTGGAGAGGTTTGGGATAATTGAGCCTCCAGTCAGCTACACTCCAACAGACATGTACTACGCCTGCCTAGATGGCACATGGGACAAGGACAGGGATGGGGTGTATGGGGAGTCTAGGAGGAACTCGACTGAAAACGAGGTGGACTGGTTCCCTGAAGTGTACGTTGGCAGGCTCTGCGTCAGGACTGTTGAGGAGCTGAGAGACATGCTGGCTAAGGCAGTGAGCTACGAGAAAAACGCACCTAAGGAGCTCACTATGCTGCTGATAGGGTGCCAGACGCATGAGCACGAGGACACCTCCAGGATAGCAGAGTACATAGCTAAGTTTGCTCCACCAGATGTGAGGGTCATCAGGATATACGAGAGGTTTGGGAACCTCTCGCACTCTAACGTCGTGAAGACCATAAACAAGTATGATCCTCAGCTAATCAGCATAGGAGCTCACGGCAACGAGTATGAGCTCGGCACCAGGATGAGAGGAGGAGAGACTATACTCAGCATAAGAGACACGCTCACGCTTCGAGGAAGAGGGTTCATTGCGTTCGTCTACGCTTGCGCAAGCAACGCCTTCGACATGCTTGGGATACCGTACTACTTCGGTGAGATGCTGATGAAGGACCCAGATGGCTCAGCTGTAGCCTACATAGGTGCAACGAGGACAATATGGACTGGCAGAGAGTGGCAGCAGTACGAGTTCTGGAAGGAGATGTTCCAGGAAGGCAACTACTTCCCTGGCTCAGCACTCTACAACGCCAAGATATCGATGCTTGTTGCAGGCGGCTCCTACGACGATGAGGCAACCAGGAAGAACGTTTTCGCCATGTGCTTGCTTGGAGACCCAGCCTTGATGATCAGAGCTGGAGCGAACCCAGTAAGCTACCTCTCACTCAGGCTAAGGGCTGCACTGGAGAAGGCTAAGATCACAGCTGAGACAGACGCAGACAGGGAGATAGCTAAGCTGATAGCTTCGAGCGGCAAGAGCCTGGTAGACAAGATATTGGTTGGAGGCCCGTTCTCCAACAGGCTGGCAAGAGAGCACAACCCAAGCTGGCTTCAGTTCAAGAGGGAAGACAGCAGCATTGTGATGGTTGTGAAGAACAGGAGGTTCGAGTTCACACCAGACATGTGGAGCAGCAGAGACTATGGGATAGCGCTCGTCTTGAGGCACAAGAGAGGCTACCTGATAATGCTAGAGGGGATAACCAGGTATGGAACCAGAGCTGCTACGCTCTACCTGCTCAACAACATAGATGTCTTCCTGAACACCAAGGCTGTAGTAGTAGAGTGGGTGGATGTGAACGGAGACCACATGGTCGATGCGAACGAGGTCAAGGAGGTGTGGAGCATAGCCATCGAGGGCTAGCTTATAGCCAGCGATGTACTGCTGGCTAGCACCATGGTGGCCTAGAGGCGCGTGAAGCCTTCGAGGTTGATGGCGTGTGCACTGCCTTTCATCGGTAAGAGGCCTGACCTCAGTGCTCGTGGGCAAGAGAGGCTGGAGCCCCGGGGTCTACGTGACCACTAGCTGCAGCAGCCTGCTCCTAGCCTCCCTTACCTCCAGCCTCTAGCGCCACCTAGCCCTCCTCGGCCTCTGAGAAGCCATGAGCCTATTAGGCGTGTAAGCTACTTGAGGCTGGTGTGATGAAGCTAGCTGCTGGCTTTAGCCCTGCTCCAGGCTCCGCCCTAGGTTAAGCTTTAATACCTCCTTATGGAAGGCTGATAAGTACATGCCTGCCTAAAAGGTGTGAGGTATGCTGGGAAGAAGGCTGCTTGCTGCTCTGCTTGTCACCACAATGCTGCTAACAGTAGCCTATGCTGGTGTAAATGTCGCTGTTGCGCAAGACTACCTTTGGCATGGGGTGCAGGAGTTTGTGATCCTTGCTAACGGGACAATGATATATAGGAATAAGATCAGGATCATATGGGGTGAGCTCGGGGGAGAGACTAGGGAGCTTACTCCAGAGGAGTGGGAGGAGTATAAGAGCAGGCCTGGTGTCCAGAGGCTGTTCCAATCTCTGTCAGAGGGGAGGCTTGTCACAGACTTCTACACCTTGATCGGGCTAGGCTACCACAACGGGACAGACTTCACCGTGTACGACCCAGACTACAGGCTGTACAAGGTGTTCCAGGGCTTTAAGCTTGATGACGAGGAGCACAGCTTCTACCAGGAGTTCCTAGTGTACTGGCCTAGAGCTAGGAACTGGGAGAGGGTTGAGGAGGGCATCAAGTTCACGTTCCTGGATGTATGGCACTATGATAACCCTGATGCGTGGATAGACGAGCTGACATTTAAGTTCGGGTCGGGAGTGAAGCTCGTGAGAGCTGTCGCCATCGACGACTTTGGAGACGAGGTGGAGCCCCATGAGCAGACTGAGGACATGGTGAGGTGGGTCTGGCCTCAGAACGGGAACATATACCAGTATGAGATCACGATAACGTTCGATGGAATAGACAAGATCCCTGGGCTAGTAGGGCTGGACGCGCACTTCTACAACTTCACTCTCGAGAAGCCAATGATATACATATCAAATGACATCGACGCCGAGCACTACCACAAGCTGAGGAAGCTGATTGAGCTGCCTGGAATGAGCATATCGCCAGGCAAGGCCTCCCCTGACAAGCACTGGTTCATTGTGGGTGGGCCTATCGCTGTGCCTGAGGCTGCTGAGGTCAACAGCCTGGTTGGGATAGAGTTCGTGAAGGAAGCTGATGGCATAAAGCTGGTGTATGGCGGTCAGGAGTACAAGATGACCTTTGACATGTTTGGGAAGGAGGACTGGGCTATAATAGGAGCATACGAGCAGGACGGCAGGATAATCTACTTCATCCAGGGGATATCCAGGTTTGGGACTGCAGCTGGCGTCCTATGGGTTAGCAAGTGTGAGTACAGGAAGAAGCCTGCTGCACCACCTTACATAATCCACTGGGTTGATAGGAACGGGAATGGGAGAGCTGACCCAGCAGACATTATAGAGCTCGTGTATCCATAGCCCTAACCCCTTATTTTGGCCTCAAGTAGTCTCCTGGCGCTGTCCCGATGGCCACCTGGTAGCACTCTTCTCCGTTTGAGACCAGCTCTAATGTCCCCCTGAACTTTATGTGCTCCCCTTCTTTGAATAGGCTTCTGTGCTCTCCGTTCCATGAGACTAGCTGCACAGGCTGTGGTGTTATGGTGGGGTTGGCTATCTTGTACACTGCAGGCCTGTAGTGGGATAGCTTGCTGTCTATGATCCTGCATGACCCCCTGACTCTCGCTACTGGCGTGAATCTCCTCTCCCCGTATCTCTCTGCTGCCTCGTGCCTTGGCTTTACTGCGTTGATGACAAACCTGGCTCCCTGTAGACTCCGCGGTTCAGCCTCCTCTTGGAGATCCAGTCTACCCTGGTGATCTCGAGGCGCCCCTTAGCTTCTAGAGACAGGGCTGCCTCTATCACTCTGGTATAGTTTTCAGCTCCTTCTACTGCTAGGTCTATGTCTGAGCTGGATGTGTGCATCTGTAAGGCTATGGAGCCTCTCAGGCCTATCGTGTACTCTGGTAGCTTGGCTTCCCTCTCAAGCTCCTGCATGAGCTCTAGGGCCTTCTGCTCTAGGGGGTCTCTCCTGGGCTTCTCTTCTACTGCCAGCCTGCCTTCCTGTGGTGTTATGTGGCGCTCTATTCTCGATGTGGGCACTGCTATGAGCTCTTTTCCGAGGTATGGGCAGCAGTAGACGTAGGCTGGGAAGTGCTCTCTGAGCACGCTGAGGCTTCTCAGGTATCCTCTAGGTGTCAGCGCGTCTACTTGCCTGAGCATCGTTGTGCCAGCTAGCCTCCACCTTACCCCCTCGTATTCCCCTGGGAACAGGTGCTTTAGCTCCTCTGGTATGTACTTCAGGGCTGCTATCACCCTGGATGGGGGGTGGGTGTAGCCTAGTACTGTGAATATGAGCTTGTCTCTGGTCAGGAGAATGTCCCCATCTCTGTACACAGTGGTCACCTGGCTACCTTTATCCCGTGGGCGTGTAGCCTCGGGTTCTGTGTTACCGTGATCTGCAGGTAGCTTCTCGCTGGTGACTTGACTTCCTCGAGCACCCCTGCTGCTATTATGGTCTCTCCTGCTTTGGCCTGCATCTTGAAGTCCTCTATGTATGAGACCACTCTCTCTACTGGTGGGCCTTCCACTGGCTCTACTAGCCAGACTGATGGTATGTATATCGACTCCGTGTCGTCTATGACCTCTAGCTTCGCCTTAGCCTCGCCTACCCTCCTTATGGTGAGGGGCTCGCCTCTCACCTCGCTCCAGCCTTTGACTGGGTGGAACTCGACCTTTATCTCTCTCCAGCTGGTGTATACTGCGTAGTAGGGCTTTCTCAGCTGGTGCCATAGGTGCTCTCCTGGTGTGAGGAAGGTGCTCCAGAAGGGCTTGCTGGCATGGTAGTGTAGCCAGGCCCTGTACTCCTGCTCCAGCTGGATGCCTGGGTCCCTGTACGCTTCCTCCAGGAACTCAGCTAGCTCCCTGGCGTTCCTGAGGCCTATGACTGTCAGGTCTATGTCTGATAGCTTTGGGTGGTGGAAACCATGTTGGATTGACCCGAAGACACCTAGGCTTCCTATAGACACCTGGGTGTGGTCTTCTATGAGCTCCACTATCCTCCTGAGCTCCCTGGTAAGCTCGTCTTCCTCCCTTGAGAGAGCCGCTCTTAAGCCCTCTTCAGGCCTTCTAGCCTCCTTTACTAGGTGAGCTGGTGCTCCAGGAACCCTGGTGTTGAGGTGTGGGTGTACTACTGTGAGCTCAGGGTGCATTTCGATGAGCTCCATGGGCTCGCTCCCATAGAGCTTGTAGTACACAGTCTTGGGGTAGCCTCTCGGTGCTCTAGGGTTCCTTGACTTGAACACGCTGGGTGGAGTGTACTCTGGCTCACAGACCCACCCTGAGCTTGGGTGGGTGTAGCCTAGCACCCTCATTATCACGCCGCTATGCAAGACTACAGAGTCCCTGTCTCTGAGCTGCATGAGCATCGGGTGAGTTATATGCTCATGTCCCTTATACGTTTGGGGTGTATTTGAGCAGGGTTGTAGCTCAAGCCCTCCTGATCATATCTAGCCTGGCCCTCCTGGCTGCTTTAAGCGAGGACCTCATCTTAGGCTTCAGCAGGCTGCTTGAGGCGCGTGAGAGGAGGGCTCTGCTTGAGTTCTCCCGCGAGATAGACTCTAGCATATGCTCTGTGCTCTATGGCGGGTGTGTTGTGAAGGTTGTTGAGTGCCCTGGTGTTGAGGCTGAGTCTACGTGTGAGCTCGGTACTGTTGTGGTCTTCAAGCTCGGCAACCAGACAGCCACCTACTACTACCCTGTTGTAGTTCAGGTTCCAGGCTACTTCCCAGAAGGAGAGCTGAGGGTCAGAGCTAGGAGAGCTGGCTGGGGTGTTGCTGTGGAGTTTGAGGTGGTTGGCGGTGGGTGAGCTGCTGAGAACCGTCTACCTGGCTCTTGGGGTGTTTATGCTGGTGTCCTCTGTCCCTCTGGGGGCTGCTGTCTCAGCTGAGCTCAGGAGGAGGTTCATACTTGAGGTTGCTGAGGACCTTGCTCTGGCTATTAGGCTCGTGAACTCGACTAAGGTCTCTGTTTTGTATAGGCTTCCAGAAGCCAGTGAGGTTTCTCTCGTCGAAGCTGATGCAGCATACACTGTGAGGGTAGCTGGCAGCACTGTGGAGGTAGCCTACACTGGGCTTGACTGGAGCAGGTTTCCACCCAGGGCATGTGAGCGTGAGGTGGAGGTCAGCTGTGGAGTCCAGGTCATGTGCGATGTTGAGCTCAAGGCCGGGGATACTGCCTTGATAGAGCCAGCTAGTGGGGGCGTCATCATTGGAGGAGGTGGTTGAGGCCTTCGCTGCCGTCCTGCTGTTCACCCTCGCTCTCCTGGCTCTGCTTGCTGTCGAGCCTAGCAGAGAGCCTGCTGTCAACCTGACTAAAGAGCTCTGGTGGTTTCCTTGAGGGGAGCTAGCTTAGCTCTACTAGACTGCATCCTGGTTGCTGCAGTAGCTGTGGCTGCACTAGCTGTGAGAGCACACTTCACTAGGAGCTTCGATGAGGCTGTTGTGCTCGAGTCCTTCAGAGCCTCTAAGGCTGCTGTGGAGCTCGGCTGGGATGGGATGCTGCTCCACAGCGTCTGGAGGCTCCTATCAGGAGGCAATGGAGCCCAGCTGCTTCACGAGGCTTGTGGCGCCAGAGTCGAGCTGGGACCGAGTGAGGCAGGGGAGGTCAGCGTAGTCTATGGTGAGGCTAGAGCTCTGCTCGTCTGCTATGGAGCTATGGTGGAGCTTAGGGTCATGATGGGGGTGGGTGCATAGCATGCATAGGAGAGGGGTGGTCTTAACCATAGCAGCTTTGGTGGCTGCGCTCTCTACACTAGCTTGGAGCCCTCTCCCATACAGGTTTTATGGGGAGAGGAACAGGAGGCTCGGTGAGATAGCGCTGCTCTGGTGTGAAAGGGAGCTTTCCCAGGTTTCTCTCCTCGTTTATGTGAGGAGCTGGCTTGACAGCAGGATAGCTGAGGTAGCCTCGTGTGGCCTAGACCCATACTGCGAGCTCTCTAGGGTTCCAGCCAGCAGCTGGGCTGGCGAGTACTCTAGGTGGCTCTCTAGGCTTCCAGTCGAGGGGAGCTTGAAGGCGTATGCTACTGCGCAGCCCTACTCTGGGCAGACTGTAGACGAGCAGCAGCTGAAGGCTATAGACGGGAGAGCTCAGCCAGGTGGTGTTTACATCGAGGGGCAGCTTAGCGGCTGTCTTAAGGCCTCAGTAGCGTACACTGAGGTGGACTTGAGCATAAGAGCTGCACACCCAGCTAGAATATACCTGCTATACCACATGTCAGAAGCTGCTAAGGCTGCAGCTGAGAAGACCATCAGAACTAGGTTAGACCATGGGCGTAGAGCTGGAGCTAAGGTGATAGCATGCAGGTACTCCAGACTCTATGAGCAGCTGCTGAGGGAGGAGCTGAGCAGGCTTCCATGGCCTCTTAGAGAGTCTAGCCTAGAGGTGAGGTATGTGGTTTCAGTTGATGTAAGGTACTATCACAGGTACTATGAGGATTACCTTGGCTTAGGGCCTGCCACCCGCGTGACTAAGGTCGTCAGCGTGGAGATAGCGGTTCTGGAGAGGCAGGCCTGCGACAGGAGCCCGTACTCCAAGGTCTTCACGGGAGGGGAGCTTGTCAGCGTAGAGTACGCTGGGAGGGCCTGGAGGACAGGAGTCTTCATGTATGTTAGGAGCTGGATTGAGAGGGGGCATGTCAGGTATAGGGGGAGCAGCTTCAAGCTAGAGAGAAGGCTGTCACTCAGCTTCTAAATATAAGATGGGAAGACAGAGGCTGTGTATGAGGAAGGTCAGGCTGGCCTACTGTGCTGAGTGGGCTCTGGACTTCAGGAGGGCAGCTGAGCTCTTCATGGAGGCTGCAGCTGAAGCTGAGGACAAGGGAGTGAAGGCTTCCTGCCTAGCTAACGCAGCCAGGACCGCAAGCCTGTGCGGGGACGAGGACCTCGTGGCAAGAGCGTCAGAGGCCCTTGAAGCCCTGTCAGATGCCCCACTCTACACGTGGCTGGTGAAGAGCACCTCCAAGTACAGGAGGGTAGCTGGGCACCTAGCTGGACTCAGGGCTGCGGTACACTCAGCTGGAGCATTCAAGTTCACGCTTCTCCCGCTGGGAGGCGCATGCCAGATAAGAGGCTATACGGAAGCCGAGTTCAGGATAGAGGAGGTGCGTGAAGCAGAGCTGAGGGAGCTGACCAGCATCAGGAGGGGAGAGGGGTGGCTTCTGGCTGAGTTCTCAGGTGGGTTCATCTACCTCATGGAGGATGGGGCTGTTGTCGGGGTGGCTCTGGGAGAGAAGCCTGTACCTCAGGTGTCTAAGGCTCTGGAGGAGCTCAGCAAGCTCATTGGGAGGGAGTAGAGGCCCACAGTGTTCTCGAAGGCTGCCTCAGAGACGACGGCAGCCTCCACCCCCCTTATCCTAGCTACCTCAGCTGCAGCTACAGCTATGTTCGCAGGCTCGTTTCTCTCTCCAGCTACAGGTGCTAGCGCAGGAGAGTCGGACTCCAGCACCAGGCACTCTAGCGGAGCTTCAGCAGCAACTCTACGAGTTCCAGCATGCCTGGTGACAGACGTCGAAACTGAGATCAAGTAGCCTAGCTTAGCAGCTCTCTCAACGTCACTAGAGCTGCCGGTGTAAGCGTGCAGCAGCACTAGGTCAGCTCTGTGCTCCTCAAGCAAGTCTAGCACAGCCTTCTGAGACCACCTAGAGTGCACTACAATAGGCTTCTTCAGCTCCATGGCCAAGCTTATGAAGTCTGAGAAAACCCTCCTCTGAACCTCCCTTTCCTCCACTCCTCTGGCCATCTTGAAGTCCAAGCCCACCTCTCCTATAGCAGCTATGCTGTGAGAGAACTTCCTAGCGAGCTCCTCGACCTCCTCAGCTTCCCTGCTGTATAGGCGTGGATCCAGCCCAATGCTCCAGAAGACGCCGGCCTCCATGAGCTCGCCAGCCATGCTGGCATGCCTCATAGCCTCAGCTACGCTGAGAGTAGAGCTGACCATGTAGACTACACCAGCCCTCTTAGCTCTCTCAACTACCTCTGCTAGGTCAGCTGAGAAAGCTGAGTCCAGTAGGTGGCAGTGTGCGTCAGCTAGCCTCATGCAGCACAAACCCAGCAAACGCTTAAATACCTTGGCTACGCCTTTACCATTAGGTGCAGTAGCTTGGGTAGGAGGTCAAAGAAGGAGATTGAGGAGATCACAGACCTACCTGGCATAGGCCCTCAGACAGCTGAGAAGCTTAGGGCAGCAGGGTACACGACTATAGAGTCTATAGCGACAGCCTCGCCAGCTGAGATAGCCATGATAAGCGGGATAAGTGAGGCTCAGGCAGCTAAGTTCATAGCAGCTGCCAGAGCAGCACTAGACCTCGGGGAAGTCGAGACCGCATACGAGTTCCTCCAGAGGAGGAAGCAGGTCAGGAAGATAACGACCGGCTGCAAGGCCCTAGATGACATGCTAGATGGAGGCATAGAGACAGGCACGATAACGGAGGTCTACGGGCCATATGGAAGCGGCAAGACACAGCTATGCCACCAGCTCTCAGTTACAGTCCAGCTCCCAGAGGAGAGGGGTGGGCTAGGCAAGGGGGCATTCTACATAGACACAGAGCACACCTTCAGGCCGGAGAGGATAGTTCAGATAGCCAAGGCCTTTGAGCTAGACCCCATGGAGGCCTTAAAGAACATACTCTACGCCAGGGCGTTCAACACAGACCACCAGGTGCTCATCACAGACAAGGCAGAGGAGTACATTAAGAGCAGGAACATAGGGCTCCTCATAGTAGATTCGCTCATAAGCCACTTCAGAGGAGAGTACGTTGGGAGAGAGACCCTAGCTGAGAGGCAGCAGAGGCTTAACAAGTACATACACAAGCTCCTCAGGATGGCAAGCGTATACAACATAGGAGTCCTGGTGACGAACCAGGTGCTAGCTAACCCAGGCATATACTACGGAGACCCGCTCTCACCAGCTGGAGGCCATGTGCTAGGCCATGGGGTCACATGCAGGCTCTACATAAGGAGAACTAAGGGGGATAGGAGGGTGATAAAGCTGGTGAAGAGCCCATACCTCCCAGAGTCCTCCATAGAGGTCGCGATCACTGAGAGCGGGATTGCAGCCGTCGAGTGAGCCTGCTGAGCTGCTCGAGCACGTAGCTACGTATCTCCAGCACGCTCCTCTTGGGGGCTATAGCCCTGCCTCTCTCAACGTGCTTGACCATCTTGTTCTCCATGAGCTCACCGCAGCTCGGGCACCTGGGCTTAGGGGAGCCAGCTGCTAAGACCATGGATTCCATGCAGCTGCTGCAGTAGAACACGTCCTTCCTGCCAGCTGGCTTCCCCCTCTTGGCTACAGGCCTCCCCTCGACCTCAACTATGTCCATGCTGAAGTCCACGGTCTTGGCGTTCGATATGTAGGTCCCGACTCCGAAGGCGTCAGCTCCAGCTTCAGCTAGCTTCGCAACAGACTCCTCATTGAGCCCTCCTGACACGAATATCTTCACATGCCTATAGCCTCTTAAGTCGAGCTCCCACCTCACCTCCCTCACTATGTCCTCCATTGACCCCCTCCTAGAGCTTGGGGTGTCAAGCCTGACAGCAAAGAGCTTTTCCTTGAGGAGGTCAGCTGCCATGACAGCCTCAACCTTCTCATCATAGAACGTGTCAACTAGAGCTATCCTGGGGACATCGCTGGGCATCACGTCGTCAAAAGCCTTCCAGGCGCCCCTCTGGTCTCCGAAAACCAGGATCAGGGCGTGAGGCATTGTGCCAACGGGCTTGAGGCCGAGCTCGCTCAGCAGCTTGAGGGAGCCGCCGTCGCAGCCCCCTATTATCGCAGCTCTCTCTACGACCAGGCTGACAGCAGGGTGCATCCTCCTCACCCCAAAGCTGTAGACAGGCTTCCCCTCGGCTGCGAGCTTCACCCTAGCAGCTGCCGTAGCTACGCCAGAAGCCTGGCACAGCATCCCCAGTATGGCGGTCTCATACCTGCAGAACACCCCATAGGGGCCCTCCACCCTAGCTACGGGGACCTCCCTCCTGAAGACTGTGCCCTCTGGCAGGGAGTAGAAGTCCACGCTAAGGCCCTCTAGGAGCTTGCATACATCCTCCACACCTGCTAGCACAGCCCAGCTCCAGTTGTTAGGGAGCTTATGTGAGACTATCTCAGCAGCTACCCACGTGTCATATAGCCCCTTCCTCCTGAGGATCTCCTCAGTCCTCTCGAAGTATATGTCAGTTACATCACCCCTCTTAACTTCCTCCCAAGTCACCATGTTGAATAGACGCAAGCTAGCACCCAAAAGAATATTAGGGCAATCAGCCCCATGTATAAAGGTTAGCAGGCTGGTGGCTGCATGGAGAGGGTCCGAGGGAAGGAGAGGGAGACTGGGCCAGTCGAGTACAAGCTCACGCTGGCTGGAGCAAGCGAGCGCAGGATAGAGGAGCTAGCAACCCAAATGGAGTACAGGATAAGAGAGGGAGGGGGAGAAGCCTTCTATGAGATTGGGGTGTCAGATGAAGGCGAGCTGCTGGGGCTGCCACCCCAAGAGCTAGAGAAGACCCTGGAAGTCCTGAGGGAGGTAGCTAGGAGGATTGGAGCTGAGCTCAGGGTCCTCAGGGAGGTTGAGGGGAAGAAGGGGCTTGTTGTAGAGGTTCACGTGAGGAAGGTCCTCC
>QMWA01000028.1 GCA_003661385.1 Thermoproteota archaeon
CTGTAACAGCTAGTGAGTGCGAGGAAAACATGAAGTTCGCCATGGAACTTGGGCTTGAGCCAGTGGAGCCGCCTGAGCTGGTTAAGAAGGCGGGAGAAGCTTGTCAAGGAGCCGTCAGGTTCCACCCCCACGTCCATGACACACCAGGCTTCTTCATAGCAGTTTTCACAAAGCACAGAAAACATTTTTATTGTGACGAGCGGGTATAAGCTAGCGGGGGTAGCCAAGCCTGGCCAACGGCGGCAGTGAAACGCTGAGACTCAAGATCTGCTCCCTTAGGGGTTCGTGGGTTCAAATCCCACCCCCCGCACTCGGGTGCAGAAGATGAGACTGTCAACAACCTTGATGCTAATGGTGCTTGGGGTAGTAGCTATCACAGTAGTCAGCTTTCTGATACCTGGAAAAGAGAGGAGTCCTCCATTTGAGCTTAAGGTCAGGCTTGTGACCCCAGAGAGGTGTGTTTACGAGAGCTCTGGTGGAGATAGCAGAGTCAGGGTTGTGATGGAGCTGACCTCTCAGGTAGAGCTCAACGGGAGCATGTTCTATAGGATAGTCGGGAGCATACGCGAGGAGGAAGAGGAAAGCTTCTATATGGTGAGGGAAGAGCTCCTCGCCTCGTGCAACAGCCTTCTGCCCTTCATGGTGAACCTCACATACATAAACAACAGCATCACCGTAGCTAAGCTTAACATGACCTTCAGCCAGGAGAGAGGGAAGGTCCTGATCTGTTTCCACAGGGTTGGGCTTGAAAAAGCCAAGACAGCCTGCATAGAGCCAGGTAGGAAGGTCTATGACTCTCTCTCAGAGCTGTATTTCCTCAGGTCTATTAGCTGGAGGGAGGGAGTTGTAGTTAGGTTCTATTACTTGGCATCAGACTTCAAGGTTGAGGAAGTAGAGGCCTCCTTTGCAGGATATGAGAACCTGACAGTTCCAGCTGGCAGCTTTAGCTGCGTGAGAGTGTTCATAAAGACACCTAAGCAGGAGATCTGGCTTTGGATAAGCTTGGCTCCACCCCACCCGATAGTTCAAATTGAGAGTAGAGGAGAAGAAAAGACTCTTCTCAAGCTTGTGGAGTACAGATCTAGCTAGGCTCCTGGAACAGACCAGCTACGCTCTTAGATAGCACTATGATGTTGGTCTTCCCCTGAGGCTTCTTGACGACTAGCCCCTTTTCCTCCAGAACCTTCAGAACCCTACTGACCTTCGCCTTGGACAGGCCTGTTGCCTCTGGAAGCTCCTTTTGCAGCATGGATCCGCCAGCATCCAGTATCACCCTCAAGATGGCCCTCTCGTCATTTGTTAGAAGATCCATGCTGTTTATCTTTGGAAGCCTAGCCCTTCTCCTAGCCCTCATGAAGGCTACAGCTGCAACCGAGGCGCCACCTCCGACAATTAGCACAGCTACCACTGCGAGCATCGGAACCCTGCTACTCTCGCTTGCTACAACAGACGCTGAAACAGATATCCTCTGTCCGGGGGCTAGCTTGCTGAAGCTCCACTCTATTGTCATCTCACCAGACCATATATTCAGAGCAGTCCTGTTTGGTGTTGGAAAGTATACAGGGAGAGCTTCGACTATCTGCTTTGCTATATACCCCTCTGGGAGGATGACCTTTATCAGGACGCTATCAACAGAGGCATTTGGGCAGAAGAACTCATAGGACAGGTAGAACTTCTCCCCTTCGAGGACGCCAATCTTGACATTACGCCGGTAAGCGAAGACAATCACCTTAAACTTAAATTGCTCGCTTGAGCCAGGTGGGATCTCCTGCTTGAACACAACCGCCACAGAGTCGCGGAAACCAGAGGTGTTGCTTAAGATCTCTACTGTGTACTTCTGCTCACCTCCTGCAGGCTCTGGAAAGGCCTCGCTGACCCTGTACTTCCTGTGAGCTTCACGCGGAATCACCGGGAAGACCACGGATTTTATCGGAGATCCGCCGCTGTTCACTACCGAGCCTGAAACAACCATAGTCACTGGCCCATCTGGTGGAACGAGAAGCTCTACTTTAAGCTCAGGAATGGTAGCCTCAGCCTGCTGTGGAAGAAACCCCGTGAAAGCCAGCAGGACAAGCATCAACACCTTAGCCAACTCATGACACCTTAATATGATGGTGCTGAAACTCCTATCTGACGGCACCTTTATACTTTTCCTAAGCTGTTGTAGTCTAGAGTGCAGACAGCAGCACGCCCATAGGATAACATTTTTATCCCAACCTTAGAAAGCATAGACTAGAGGCGGGGGTTGCCGAGCCTGGACAAAGGCGCAGGAGCCGTCATGGCGGTGTGACTTAAGATCTAGGTGGTGAGTAATCCTGTCCCTTAGGGGTTCGTGGGTTCAAATCCCACCCCCCGCATCCAAGTGGGTGAGGAGTTGGAAGACGAGCTACTGCTTGCTAAGCTGAAGAAGCTAGCTCAGATGCAGAGGAAGATAGCTGCAGTGAGAGAGGAGGAAGAGAAAAGGAAGAGCAGGGAGCAGCTCAGAAGGAAGCTGATAGCAAGCATGACTACGCGAGACGGAGTTGAAAAGCTGGAGGCCTTAAGGAGCAGCAGCCCTGAGCTTGCAAGGAAGATAGAGGATGTAATGCTTGAGATAGGTAGATCTTATGGCTTCAGGGTCTTATTCGACAGGTATGCCATTGAAGCTATTAGGAGAAAGCTTGTTGGAGAGGAGACCAGGATAAGGATTCAGAAGGATGGGCGTACGATAGACTTCAGTGAGTACATCAGAGGAAGTACGTGAAGCCTAAGCTTCATGGGCTAAAGTTATAAATAGCTTGTTTTGATACCTGCTGATCAGCCTTGCTGGCGATTAGAACCCTGGAAGGACTCTTAGTCACTTCTATCTTGGGCGTATTAAGCTATAGGAGGAAGCTAGTTGACGAAAGTGGGGTTATAGCGGGAGTATTCGTCGGGACAAGCGTGATAGCATTCGGCGGCTGGGAGATGTTCATACTGCTGGCTATATTCCATTTTGTAGCCGGGTTTTTCACGCACTACAAGTATGAGGCTAAAGCTGCTAAGGGAGTCGCAGAGTTCAAGGGAGGAGCTAGATCATGGCAAAATGTCCTGGCGAATGGGCTTGTACCCACCTTAACTGCAGTAGCAGAGTACCTCCATGGAGGAAACACCATGACTCTAGCTTTTGTAGGCGCTGTGGGCGCATCCCTCTCTGACACTCTGAGCAATGAGATTGGGGTCTTGAACCCTACGCCTCCAAGGCTGATAACGTCCTTAAGAAGGAGAGTGCCTCCTGGCTATCCTGGAGGAGTTTCTCCACTTGGAACGTTCACAGCTTTTGCTGCCCCACTGTCTCTGGGGATGGTAGCTTACTGGCTTGGAGTGATACCAAGGAGCATACCTGCAGCAATCAGTGTTGGGCTGGCTGGAGCTGTTGGTTCTCTAGTGGATAGCTTGATAGGAGCAACGCTACAGGGAGTCTATATATGCAGTGTCTGTGGGAAGTTTACAGAGAAGAGGTATCACTGTGGGAAGCCTGCTAGGCTGCATAGAGGATATGAGGCTGTGAACAATCATGTAGTCAATTTACTGATGTCTACTACTGGAGCTGCCGCCGCTATAGCTATATGGGGGTTATTAAACTTCTAGAAACAGTTATAAGCCAACACCGAAAAGCTTATATATGATTTTATATTAAGTTTTTTGGTTGATATGCGAGAGCTTATAGGTGAGATACCTAAGAAGTGCCCATACTGTGGTAGTGACAGGATAATAATAGATGTGGGTAGCGGAGAAGCTGTCTGCATGGGGTGTGGCAGAGTAATAGAAGAGAACCTCATAGACAGCGGGAAAGAGTGGAGAGAGTTCGATGATGAGGTGAGCGCTGAAAGGGCTAGAGTAGGGCCCTCAACGTCCCCTGTCAAGGTGGGCTTTGGGCTGACAACAGAGTTCGATCTCTATAGCAAGGGAGTAAAGCTCCCTCAGGAAATAAGGAAGAAGGCAGGGAAGATAGCTCTGCTCCAGTGGAGAGCAACCAGAGACACTATGCCAAAGAGGTCTGTCAGTACAGCACTACCACAGCTTAAGAGGGCTGCTTCAAGCCTAGGGCTCTCAGACCACGTGATAGAAGAGGCAGCCATGATATACAGGAAGGCGTCAGCAGCAGACCTGATTAAGGGCAGAAGTGTGATAGCAACAATAGCAGCAGCAGTGTACATAGCTGTAAGGCTCAACCACGTCGCAAGAACACTTGAAGAAGTAGCTAAGGAATTTGGGATCTCAGAGAAGGACCTTGGGAGGAACTTCAGGCTCTTAATCAGAGAACTCAACTTAAAGCTCCCACCTCCATCACCAGAGGCCTTCGTTGAGAGAATCTGCAGAGAGCTGAAGCTCCCAGGTGAAGTCGCTGCTAAAGCCCATCAAGTGCTGAAAAAGGCTAGAGAGGCTGGGATAACAATGGGCAAGGAGCCCTGTGGGATAGCTGCAGCAGCAGTATACATGGCCTGCCAGGAAACCAATGAGAAAAGAACTCAGAGGGAGCTAGCTCAAGCAGCTGGAGTGACAGAGGTAACAGTCAGGAACAGGTTTAAGGAGCTTGTAAACAAGCTTTACCCCGGCAAGGCTATAGTCGAGGAGATCGCTAGCAAAAGAAGGGAGTAGCTACTCCTCTACCTCTATCCTCTCAGATGGGAACCCACGCTTTTCGAGTAGCTCTCGGACTCTTCTCGTATGCCTGCCTTGTAGGATTATCATGTTCTCCTTGACAGTTCCACCACAAGCGCACTTGGACTTCAAGTACTTGGCTATGTCATATATGTCGTCATCAGGGACGCCCTCTATTATGGTTACATCCTTCCCCCACTTCCTTTTCTCAACCCTTATTTTGATCACTTGAAGCTCTAGCTCGCGGGTTTTACATGTGCAGAGTGCTATTGGTAGCCCACAGATTTCACATCTCTCCATGATATCCCACAGCTGCTCTGCTCTCTAGAGCATACCTTCCTAGGGTTTTAAAACTTTATCATTGCTCTAAAGCCAGGAACTTAGGTAGAGTAAGAGGAATACCTGAGGCAAGTTTTAAAGGAGTGCAATGGAGCCTGGTTCAGGTATTAGTCATGAGCTATATATGTGCTAAGTGCAAGAGGACATTGACCATTGAGCAGCTTCAGGCAAGCTTCATGAGCCCTAGAGCAAGATGTGTTTACTGCCAGTCTAAGATCCTATTTAAGGCGAGGCCACCCGTTGTGAGGAGGGTTAAGGCGGTATGAGCCTAGGAAAGCGAGCTGCTAGAAATATAGCCTCAGTGGTCCTGCTTGCAGCAGCAGTATACCTCGCCACAAACGTCCTCATAGTGTACGCACTCGGAACCAAGACTCCATTTACCGTCGTCACAAGCGGGTCGATGAGGCCGACCTTGAAGGAAGGAGACCTACTCATAGTTAGAGGGGTCAGGAGCCCAAGTGCCCTTAAAGAAGGAGACATAATAGTCTTCAGGTATAAGTTTAGTGACAAGCCCGTTGTGCACAGGATAATCAGAGTCATACGCACAGAGCACGGAGAAGTGTACTTCCAGACCAAAGGCGACGCCAACCCAGCCCCTGATGCAGGATATAGGACGGCAAGAGACATACTAGGAGTAGTTGCTGTCAGAATCCCAAAGCTGGGATATGTATTCTGGTTCTTTCACACAACAGAGGGGAGGGTTCTAGCGGTAGTGCTCATAGCTGGCATAGTGGTGTGGAGCATAATCGGAGAAGAGAGGGAGAAAGAGAGGAAAGCTGAGCATGGGGAGGAAGCTGAAGCTACCGCTGACCTGAATAAGTAAAGGATCTTCACAAAGTCATGAGTATACATGCTGTATAGTTACCACCATATATTTATAAAGTGTCAATGCAATAAGCGAGTGTGGGATGTTTGAGCAGCGTGAGAAGGAGTGAGCAGATTAAGCTAGAAGACTTGCCAGAGCCTTCAATAAACATAGAGAATGTCGTTGCATCTGTTGTGATAAACCAGAGGCTTGACCTCCACAAGATAGAACAGCTGATACCTGGAGCTACATTTAACCCAGATAAGTTCCCAGGGCTCATCTTAAAGCTTAAGGAGCCAAAGACTGCACTTTTGATATTCAGCAGCGGCAAGTTCGTCTGCACTGGAGCTAAGTCAGCAGCTACAGTGGCTAAAGCCGTCAACAAGGTTATAGAGATGCTTAACGCTAGGGGCATAAAGATCACGGGAAAGCCATTAATCAAAGTTGAGAACATAGTAGCCTCAGCTAAGCTGCATGTTACAGTAGACCTCGAGAGGGCGTCTGTAGAGCTTGAGGGGACTGTATACGAGCCAGAGCAGTTTCCTGGAATGATCCTGAGGATGGAGAACCCGAACGTCGTCTTCCTGGTGTTCTCCTCTGGAAGCCTGGTGTGTACAGGGGCTAAGAAGGAAGAGGATGTCTATAAGGCAGTTTATAAGCTTAGGAGGATCCTAGCTGAAAAGGGGCTGATAATAAGTGTAGCCCTTAGGGGATGATAGAATGGGTAGAATAACCGTGTCTGTTATCAAAGCCGATATAGGGAGCCTGGCAGGACACCATGTGGTTCCAGATGAGATAAAGGAGGTTGCTAAAAAGAGCCTCGAGAGAGCAGCAAGCAGAGGAGAGATAATAGACTACTATGTGACGAACTGCGGCGACGACCTTGAACTCATAATGACACACAGGAGGGGGGAGGATTCACCTGAGATACATGAGCTAGCATTCAAGACGTTCAAGGAATGTGAGAAAAAGGCCAAGGAGCTTAAGCTCTATGCTGCCGGCCAAGATATACTGTCAGACGCCTTCTCAGGCAACTTGAGGGGGATGGGGCCTGGATTCGCTGAGCTAGAGTTTGAGGAGAGACCTGCAGACCCAGTCGTGGTGTTCATGGCAGACAAGACCGAGCCTGGAGCCTTCAACCTCCCGCTCTTCAAGGTGTTCGCTGACCCATTCAACACAGCTGGGCTGGTTATAGACCCGAAAATGCACAGTGGATTCGAATTTGAGGTCCTAGATGTTGTAGAGGGGAAGTCTGTTATACTGAAGTGCCCTGAGGAGATGTATGACCTGCTAGCCTTGATAGGGACTACAGGGAGGTACATAATCAGGAGGGTGTACTCTAAGAGCGGGATCCCTGCTGCAGCAGTCAGCACAACCAGGCTTAGCTTGATAGCCGGCAGATATGTTGGGAAAGACGACCCCGTCGCGGTAGTAAGAGCGCAGGCAGGGCTGCCTGCAGTAGGAGAAATCCTGGAGGCATTTGCGTTCCCACACATGGTCGCAGGATGGATGAGAGGCTCTCACTACGGGCCTCTGATGCCTGTTTCAGAGCAGGATGCCAAGTGCACCAGGTTTGATGGGCCACCGAGGGTAGTCGCACTAGGATTCCAGGTGTCAGATGGAAAGCTACTCGGACCTGCAGACCTCTTCAATGATCCAGCTTTCAATAGAGCTAGAGAGCTGTGTAACCTGATAGCAGACTACATGAGGAGACATGGGCCATTCATGCCCCACAGGCTTGGACCAGATGAAATGGAGTACACCACGCTGCCCAGCGTCTTAGAGAAGCTGAAGGACAGGTTCAGGTAGATTGCCTTGCTGAGCAATGAGGAGGGAGAGTATCTAGTTAGGTTAGCTAGGAGGTCAATAGAGTATTGGTTTGAGAAGGGAGAGTATTTCGAGGACAAGCAAGCACCAAGTAAGCTCAAGGAGAAGAGAGGAGTCTTTGTCACACTCAACAGGTACCCCAGTATGGAGCTCAGGGGCTGTATAGGCTTCCCCTACCCTGTTTACCCCCTTGTAGATGCGGTGGCTAGAGCGGCTATCGCAGCAGCATTTGAAGACCCTAGGTTTCCTCCTTTATCTAGAGGAGAGCTAAGCGAGGTGGTGGTAGAAGTCAGTGCACTCACATTTCCAGAGAGGATATTTGCTAGCTCAGCTGAGGAGTACGCGGAGAGGGTGGTGGTAGGCAGAGATGGCATCATAGTGAGCTACCATGGAAGAAGCGGCCTTCTTCTGCCCCAGGTCGCTGTCGAGCAGGGATGGGACAGCATGGAGTTCCTGAGACACTGCTGCTTTAAAGCCTTCCTCCCAGCCAGCGTCTTAGACGACCCAGATGTTGAGGTCTACAAGTTTCAAGCTGAAGTTTTCGCAGAAGAGAGGCCAGGCGGAGCCGTAAGGAGGGTAGAGCTCACTACGAGGATGCATCGATGACAGCTCTCTTGATGGCGTTCAGCACTCTCTTCAGAGACCTCTCGTCTCTCAGGTTGTATACCACAATCCTCCTCAAAATGCCCCTCTCACCTTCTATCTTCCAGTCAACAACCTGCCTGTGCTCTATCTCGCCTCTCTTAGCTTTCCTAATGTCTTCCTCTCTCATGGGGTACAGTACCTTAGCGACAAGGAACCCCCTTATGGGCTCTGAGTCCACCCTGAGGGCTATACCCTCAGAGGGCGTGAAAACCAGCATGTTCTCGTATCTTATGATTTTGCCGAGCTGCATTCCAGCTTTCTCGACTGGTATTGCCTGCTTCTCAGGCCTCTCAAGAAGCATCTGGTCAGCTGTCATTATGCTCTTAGAGACAGCAAGCGCCTCCAAGATGCCTATCAGCTTACGGAGTAGCTTTTCCCTCCGCTGAACTTCCTCAAGCTCTCTTATCAGCTCAGCTCTAACCTCCATTATCTCTGCTAGAAGCTTGAACTCACTGGCTTTCTCCGAGTCTACTGACATGACTGTAACCCAGCTGACAGCCTGGGAACTTATTTTAAGGTTATTTGCTTACAGCTTAAGAGGAGCATGAAGGCGAAAGAAGCATTGAAAGCCTTATTCTACCCGGATAGCGTGGCTGTTGTTGGCGCCTCCAGGAACCCGAGGAAGATAGGGTACCAGGTTCTCAGGAGCTTGGTAGAGTATGGCTATCAGGGCAGGGTATACGCTGTGAATCCTGCAGCTGAGAGCATACTTGGTGTCAGATGCTATAGGAGCATCTCAGAGATACCAGATAGCATAGACTTGGCTGTCTTGATTGTGAAAGCAGAGGATGCGCCTAAAGCTGTTAGAGGGTGTGTGGATAAGGGAGCTAAGGGGATAATAATAGTCTCAGGTGGCTTTAAAGAGAGAGGAGAGGAAGGGGAGAAGCTTGAAAGAGAAATTGTTCAGGTGGCTAGGTCATATAATGCGCGTGTCATAGGGCCTAACTGCATCGGTATATATAACTCGAGCAATAGGCTGGATACCCTGTTTCAGGCGGCTGAGAGGTGCTTAAGGCCGGATAAAGGCCCCCTTGCATTCATATCCCAGTCTGGGACGTTTAGCTTGGCTATGTTAGAGTGGGCAGCTGAGTGCGGGCTTGGAGTCTCTAAGTTTGTAAGCCTAGGGAATAGATGCGACCTAACAGAGGCTGAGCTACTGGAGTATCTTGCAGAAGACCCAGATACCCAGGTCATAGCCATGTACATAGAGAGCATACCTGATGGGAGAAAGCTTCTATCAGCCATAAGGAGAACAGCTGAAAAAAAGCCTGTTGTAGTGCTTCTCGTTGGGCGGACCGAAGAGGGAGCCATTGGAGCGAAGTTCCATACAGGTAGGCTTGCAGGAGACTATAGGAGAGCAGCTGGAGCACTTAGGCAGGCTGGAGCAATAATAGCTGATACAATATACCAGCTATTTGACTACGCTAAAGCACTAGCTTGGCAGCCTCTTCCACAGGGAAATAGGGTGGCATTTGTGACCAATGGAGCAGGGCCTGTCGTCACAGCACTTGATAGGCTCAGCGAATGGGGCTTAAGGCTCGCTGACCTAGATGCTGCCACGATCCAAAGGCTCAGAGACGAGCTACCAGCATATACTCAGGCAGAGCAGAACCCTGTTGACCTCACAGGTTCTGCTACAAGCTCAGACTTCAAGACAGCACTGAGCATCCTTCTTGAAAGCAAGGCAGTTGACATCATCATGCCCTTCTTCGTCTTCCAAGACACACCGCTAGACGAGGGGATAGCTAGCGTGATGGCGGAGGTTTCGAGCAGATCAAAGGAAGCTGGGAAGCCTGTGGTGTGCTGTGCGATGGGCGGCCCGTACACCAGGTCTATGGTGTCTAAAGTTGAAGAGAGCAGGATACCTGTATACGAGAGCCCTGAGAGAGCATTGTCGGCTGCATGGTCACTTTACATGTATTCAGCAGTCAGAAAGCGGCTTAGGTCTGGAGCTACCTGAAGTAAGCCTGGTCTAAAGCAGAGTAGAAGGCTTCGAGCCCTCTACCGTCCATTGCGCTGACTTCAGTTAAGGGGTGGGGAAGCCCTGTCTCCTCCAGGAGCTTCAGAAGCGATGTAGCTATGACTCTATACCTGTCAGATGACTCTAGCACCTGAGTGAGAACTACGTCTCTTAGCTCCTCGTAGGAGGATAGGAGAGATGCAATCCTCCTCTTGTCCTCATCGCTAAGTAGGTCGACCTTGTTTATTATGGTGTACATGGGTATGTTCAGCCTGAACTCAGCTATCTTTGACATCACCAGGCTGGTAAGCATGGAGTCAACCTTCATTAAGGCAGGGGCGCTCACAAGAAAGACACCTATCACACTTGACATCCTAGACAGGGAGGAAACCACCTCGGATGATATCTCCCTCATTATGAACAACTCCATTTGCCCAGGAGTATCTACCACAATGTAGTCGGCGCTGAAAGCCTCTATATCGCTTACAATCCTGTTTAAGTGCTCAGATATCAGGTCACATGAGAGTATGAGTGCTCCATTAGGTCCTAGCTGGTACTCTCTTATCACGCTCTCATAGCTTACATAATCTCTTATGTCAACATCGGGGTCGTATGGGACCTCTACGACTGCGGGATCTAAGTTAACAAGGCACGTTGCCTCACCATAGCTGTCTAGTAGCTCTGAGAAAGCCTTTGCAAAGAGAGTCTTGCCTACTCCAGCTAGCCCCAGTACAAGTATGGAAACAGGCTGCATAACAGGCTGGAGCCTAAAGACGATAATAAAAGTAGGGTAGTGGAGAGGCTAGGTTTTCCTCTCCAGCTCGATCTCTATTACACTGATCCCTCTTCTCTCTCCTGTTTCATCGAAGATCTCTTCAGTCCCTGTTCTGATGTCAGATATCCTCAAGAGGCCCTGTAGGTACTTGAGCCTTAGGATCTCTGCTACATCAACTGCCCTAGATATTGACCTCCCCCTGGCCTTTAGAACCACCTTTTTTGCACCCTGGTTTATCTGGAGGACTGTAGCCATAACGTAGCTTGTAGCAGGCTTCTTACCTATGTAGACAACACCCACTTCTCCTCTGGACACACTGCTCACCCCGTGGTAGGTGGGTAACCTCACGTGGTGGAGGCATTTTAACTTTTCCCTGAATGCCCTAGAAGCTCCTTCACCTTGATCCTACAGACCCTACCTCCCTTCGTAGTCCTCTCTACTACTATTGGGAGCACGCCAGCCTCCAGCTCCCTTTCAGCTATTTCAATAGGAGAGCGGAGGTAGGGGGGGATGTCCTTGAGCAGAGGAGGAGCCCCCTTAGCTAGCTGCAGAGCTCTTATCGTGACGATCTTCACTTTCTCATACTTTGTTAGCCTCTTGGGGCCTAGCTTACACCAGCTATTCACCCAAACTCCCCTGACTCCTCTTTGCCCTTCTTCTCCTCTTTAGCCTTGCCAGCAGCTATCACATCGTCTATCTTGAGTATAGCCTCTGCGGTTTCTGATGCGGACTTTATCACCTGCCTTTTTACCCTGGCAGGCTCGAGAATCCCCCTCTCTCTCATGTCTACTATCTCTCCTGTCTCTAGGTCTACTCCAGCATACTTGCTACCCTCTGTATGAGCCTTCACAAGCTCAGCTGACTTGGTTACCACATCGAAGCCTGAGTTCTCTATCAGTATCTTTGGTATGGTCATGACTGCGTCTGCAAACTTGTTTACTACAAGCTGCTCTTTGCCGCCCAGAGTCTTAGCATACTCCTGCAGTGCAAGTGCGATCTCAGTTTCTATCGCGCCTCCTCCGACTACTATCTCCTGATCCTCTATTGCGTTTCTAACAACCGACAGCGCATCTTTAAGCGTCCTTTCTGCTTCGTCTATTATCTGCTTGGTTCCACCTCTGATCAGTATTGAGACAGATCTTGGGTTCTTGCAGCCCTCAACGAAGACCATCTTGTCCTCTCCTACTATTCTCTCCTCTACTAACTCTGCTTCACCTAGGTCCTCTGGCTTCAAGTCTCTTATGTTAGCTACTACGCTCGCACCGGTTGCTCTTGCTAGCTTCTCCATGTCAGACTTCTTGACTCTCCTAACTGCTAGGATGCCCAGCTGAGCAAGGAAGTGCTGTGCTACGTCGTCTATTCCCTTCTGGCAGAAAACCACGTTTGCACCGACTTCCTTTATTTTCTCCACCATGTTCTTCAGGATCTCCTTCTCCTTTTCTTTGAACTTCCTCATCATCTCTGGCGAGGTTATGTTGATCTTTGAATCGTATTCTAGCTTCTCTATCTCTAGTGGAGCCTGTATGAGAGCTATCTTAGCGTTTTCTATTTTCTTAGGCATCTCTGGATGCACTACCTCCTTGTCTATGACAACTCCTCTTACCAACTGGCTGTCGTATACGCTCTTGCCATCCTTCTTCTCAATCTTCACGTTATCAAGGTCTGCTACTATCTTCCCATCTCTCTCCTCTGCTACAGCCAGGATTGCCTCTACTGCTAGGTCAGCTAGGTACTCTCTTGCATAGTATGCTGCCTTAGTTGACATTGAGACCATGGCTATCTTCTTTAGAGTCTCCTTATCCTTCCATTCTATCTTGATCTTCTGCTTGTCTATTGTCTCTAAAGCCTTCCTAGCTGCCTTCCTGTATGCCTCTACTATGAGCGTTGGGTGGATCTCTAAGTCTATTAGCTCCTCAGCAGCCTTCAGGAGTTCTCCTGTCAGGA
>QMWA01000029.1 GCA_003661385.1 Thermoproteota archaeon
AGCTTACAGAGCCTTAGGTTCTGGAGCCCTAGTAGGCTTGTTGAGGCTGCTTTGAAAGCTGCTGTAGAGCACAGAGCTCAAGGCGTTCTTGTCGCTGGCGGGCTAGACGATGAGCTCGATGCGCTCGTGAGCTTAGATAGGGCTGTAGGGCTGCTCGGGTGCTCTCCACGAGAGTTTAAGCGTGCAAGGAGCCTCAGGGCTGTAATGGAGGCTGCAGCTAGGTCTGGTGTGGCTACGCCGAAAGCTGCCTTGTGCAGGACGCCAGGCGAGGCAGCTGAGGCAGCTAGGAGGATAGGGCTGCCAGCTGTGCTAAAGCCAGACAGGACGTCAGGAGGCTATGGCATCAGGGTAGCTAGAAGCCTAGAGGACATCATAAGAGAGTTCAAGGTCGTGGCATCCCACAGCAGAAGCCACGTGGTCCTCCAGGAGTACATTGAGGGAGCTGATGCAAGCGTATCGCTGATCGCAACAGGGCAGGATGCAGTGGCTGTCTCGCTCAACCAGCAGATCCTAGGGCTAAGAGAGCTTGGGCAGCTTGAGCCACTGGGCTACTCTGGCAACATCACCCCACTGAGGCTAGGCAGAGCTGAAAGCGAGATCAGAGAAGCCTGCGAGGAGCTCTGCAGGAGGCTAGGGCTAAGAGGGTCTATTGGAGTAGACTTTGTGGTGAGAGATGGGGAGGCATACCTCATGGAGGTCAACCCCAGGTTCCAGGCGACACTTGAGTGCGTAGAGGAGGCTTACGGCGTCAACCTAGTGGAGCTGCACCTCAGCGCCCTAGAGGGTAAGCTCCCAGAGCCTGTGAAGGCAAGCAGGTATGCAGCTAGGCTGATAGTCTACGCTAAGCAGCCCTGCAGAGTAGGCTACCTGCACGACATCAGTGGAGTAAGAGATGTACCTCCACCAGGAACAACCATAGAGAAGAGAGCTCCAGTCTGCAGTGTGCTCTCGACAGCCCAGACACCAGAGCAGGCGCTAAGAAGCTGCCTGGAGAAAGCTAGAGAAGTCTATGAGAAGACGGTATATTCCATAAGGTCCCATGAAACTGGTATCAGCCTTAGGAGAAAAGCCTTAGAGGGAGCACAGTGTCTTTAGTAGCTTTCTTGTATCCTGCGCCCACAGCTTTAACTAGACACAATCCCTAGACCACTGCGCGCGCCTTCTATTCGCGGAGTCAGATGCCTGATGCAAGCCAACTGGATTTAGGATGTGTACTCTTAAGTGAAACTTTAAGAAGCTCCTCTGCTAGCCTGCTATAGCGAGGAGAGAGGGCTTGCGAGGAGAGCAGCTGAAGGCTCTAGCTGAAGTCACGGCAGCTGAAGCCTGCTTCCTAGTAGCTGCATGGTGGATGCAGGCAGCACGCCCTGAGGGGTATGGCTGGTATTCTAAGAGCTTCATGATCTTACTGGGCTTCCTGGGGATACTCGCGCATGGGAGGCCAGGTAGCTATGGCCTTAAGCCAAGGAGCTGGAGGTTTAGTGCCAAGTGGACTGCTATGACAGTCAGCTTGTTCGCACTGGCTTACCTGGTGGCTCTCTTGGGGGCTGCTATAGCAGGTATGCACATGAGCTTAAAGCCTGTGGAGCTGCTTGAGTACATATTATGGTACTATGTGTTTGTTGGGTTCTCTGAGGAGCTCTTCTTCAGAGGCTATGTGCAGTCTAGGCTGAATGAGGTGTTCACCAGGAGGTATAGGAGCTTTCTCTGGGTGAGATTCGAGTGGACTCAGGGGACTTTGGTGACTGCAGTGTTCCTGTTTGGGCTACCTCACCTGCTTGTTTGGATAAACCCCTTCATGGGCGTCTTCAGGGTGACAGGTGTGGCTTTAGCTGTCGCAGCTTCTGCAGTGTTCATGGGGCTGGTGCTTGGGGTTCTCAGAGAGAAGACTGGCTGCATACTTCTCTCGACAGCTCTCCATGGCTCCATGACGTTCACGACATTCAGCTTGAGCAAAGTGATTGGAGCCACAGCGTTAGGCGGGGTGGCAGCAGCGGCAGCAGTCTTCGCCTTCCTAGCACTCCTAGAGAGGATACTAAGTGACCCGCTGCATTGAGGCGTCGTGAGCTGCAGGACGCAGCAGGTCGCATGAGAGCAGCTAGCTGCTAGGCAAATGGGCTCTTAGGCTCTTATAGGCCTGCTCTGCGGTAGCTGTGCTCTGCTAAAAGAGAGAAGCGGCTACTCTCTCTTCTGTATCACTAGGTGGAACCTCATGGCTACTGTAAGGAACAGTATGAAGTAGAAGAGCAGCCCTAGCGTTGACGTGAGCAGCCCGAAGTGCCTTGCTCCCTGTATTCCTGCCCTGACTAGGTCCATGGAGTATGTTAGCGGTGACAGCGCTGCTAGTGCTCTCCCCCATGCTGGAAGGCGGCTTACTGGTATGAATACTCCGCTTACGAATAGCATTGGGATCCTCACGAAGTTCAGGGGCATCATCACCTGCCCTGGGTTTTGTGTAGGGATGCTCGCGAACATCACGCCCATGCATGAGAATGTGAGTGAGGACAAGGCTATGCCGAGTGCTAGCTCCAGGGGGCTTCTTACACTCATCCCTACCGCTAGGCCTACTGCTATCGGCGGGATGGAGGCTACTGTCCCGTATGCTAGGCCTGCTAGGGTCTTGCCTATTAAGATTGCCTGCAGGCTGACTGGGGCTACGAGGAACCTGTCGAATGTCTTGACTCTCCTCTCCATTGGTATCGTCACTGGACCTATCGACGATGAGGCGAAGAGCAGTGTCTGGGCTATGAGCACGGGTATGGCCTCGTCTACTGTCACTCCTCTGCCTACGACATACGATAGGAACAGTGAGACTGGGAGGAGGAAGCCGAACATCACTGTGCTAGGCTTCGCGTAGTACACCTTGATGTCCTTCTCAGCGACCGCGAGCGCGACATAGGCTTCTCTCAGAAGCCTACGCATAGGCTCCACCCCCTGAGGCTGTCAGCTCAAGGAATATGTCCTCTAAGCTGGGTTTGAGCGTGCTTATGGAGACTATCTTCAGCTTGTGCTCCCTAGCGTAGTCGCATACTGCCTGGATGACATCAGGTGGGCTTGAGGTGTATATCCTGTACTTGTCTCCCTCTTTAACCACCTTAAGGGCCCCCTGGATCCCATTGAGGTAGGCTTCAGCCCGCCTCTCAACCCTGTTGAATGAGACTACAACAGACTGCAGCCTCCTCGCCCTGCTCTTGAGGTTCTCTGGTGTGTCCACTGCTACTATCCTCCCCTTGTTGATTATGGCTATCCGGTCGCACATCACATTCGCCTCGTGCATGTTGTGTGTTGTCAGGAATATTGTCAGCCCCTGCTTGTTCAGCTCTCTTATCAGCTCTCTTATCTTGATGACGCTCTGGACATCTAGGCCTGTTGTAGGCTCATCTAGGAACAGGATGGAGGAGTTGTTCATGAGGGCCATCGCTATGCACAGGCGTCTCCTCATGCCCTTCGAGAGCTTCCAAGCTGGCTCGCTTCTCTTCTCCTCTAGGTCGAAGAGCTTGAGGAGGCTTCTGGCTCTCTCCTCCCTCTCACGCCTCGGTATCCCATAGAGCTTGCCTGTGAATGTGAGGTTCTCCCATGTCGTGAGCTCCATGTACACGTTTGACGTGTCTGGGACTACGCCTATGTGCTCTTTTGCCTTGACTGCCTCAGCCTGTATGTCATAACCCATTATCTTGGCTGTCCCCCCTGATGGCCTTGACATCCCTGTCAGCATTCTGACTGTAGTCGTCTTCCCAGCCCCGTTTGGCCCTAGGAACCCGAATATCTCCCCGGTGTGCACTGTGAAGGTTATGTGGTCGACTGCGAGGAGCCTCCCGTACCACTTTGTGAGGCTGTATGCCTCTACTGCCTCAGTCAGCTTGCTCACCTCCCTTGCTCTCAGCCTGCTCGAGCTCCTGTATCTTCCTCTCGACGTACTCTAGCCTAGCCTTGAGGATCTCCCTGATCCCTCTCAGAGTGGAGAGAGCTAGCTTCCTGTCCTGGCTGGCAAGCTGGTCGATGTCTAGGGCTGGGAGCCCTATGCTGGCAGCTGCAGCTCTGAGCAGCCTTGGGTGTGGAGGCATGTGCCTTAGGATGCAGCTGAGGTACCTGCCTGTGAAGGCTAGGCTCTCTTCCACTGTGAGGAGGCTTTCTCTCAGGAGCTCTTCTCCAGCTGGGGTTATGTGGTAGTATTCTTTCCCTTCTTCGAGCTTGGTTTCGATTAGGCCTCTGCTCTCTAGCCTCCTTAGTGCAGGGTATATTGTGCCAGTTTTCGGCTCCCATACACCCTTGAACTCCTCTCTGAGCTTCCTGACGATCTCATAGCCGTATAGCGGTGTCTTCCTGAGCTGCAGAAGTATCAGGAGCTCTATTGGGGATAGCCTTCTCCACCTCCACCCACCTAGGCACATAGTAGACCACTACGCAGTAGATCTCTACTATCATTTATAAAGGTTGCCGTCTGAAGCCCAAGGCATGCAGCAGCTAATGGCAGCAGGCAGCCGCTACAGGGCAGCATAGACCAGCAGCACCAGGCGTGTCGCCTGCTGAAGACGCTGAAATAGCTTAGCCTACTCCCCACGCTGCCTGCTGTTTAACATTTTAAGCTTGCACGAGCAGGGCTCTAGGTGTCAGGTGTGCTTGTCCTCAGCAGGAGAGACCTTGAGAAAGCTGTCTCCATGAGGGAGGCTATAGAGGCTGTTGAGAAGGCCTTCCTCGCCTTATACAGAGGGGAGGTCAAGCAGCCTTTGAGGAGCATCGTGGAGGCTGCTGGAGGCTATGTGCTGAACATGCCATGCTACTATCCTGCTGCTAAGAGCTTCACTGTGAAGACTGTGTCTGTCTTCGAGGAGAACCTGAGGAGAGGGCTGCCAACGATCTTCGCGACAGTCCTGCTCATAGACCCTGAGACCGGGATGCCTCTGGCTGTGATGGAGGGAGGCTACCTCACCGCATTGAGGACTGGAGCTGCAACCGGCGTGGCTACGAAGCACCTTGCCAGAGAGGACTCTGAGGTCCTTGCTATAGTGGGAGCCGGCTTCCAGGCGCCATTCCAGGCTAAAGCTGTGATGGAGGTCAGAGGCATCAAGAGGGTTCTGATCTATGACATCAGCAGGGAGAGGAGCGAGGGGCTAGCTGAGGAGCTCAGGAGGCTTGGCGTCGATGCTAGGGCTGTCGACAGCTGCAGGGAGGCTGTTGAGCAAGCTGATGTTGTCGTGCTGGCTACCACAGCTAGGGAGCCTGCCATAAGCGGAGACTGGGTGAAGCCTGGAACCCACCTGAACTCCATAGGGTGGATGGGCACTGACGCAAGGGAGCTCGACACAAAGACTGTATTGATGTCAAAGCTCGTAGTGGACTCCAGGGAGGCTGTCTTAGCTGAATCAGGTGACATACTCATACCGATAAGGGAGGGGGCGATGAGCGAGGAGCACATCTACGCTGAGATAGGTGAGGTAATAGCTGGAGAGAAGCCTGGCAGAGAGAGCGAGAGAGAAGTCACCCTCTGGAAGAGCGTCGGGCAGGCTGTCCAAGACGCTGCTGTAGCTAAGCTGGCATATGAGAGAGCTGCCGAGGCGAAGCTAGGAGTAGAGGTTGAGCTTTGAAATGATATGGCAAGCACATGCTAGAAGGATAGAGCTCATGCGACAGCAGATGCACATAGCCACCGGGCGACACAGAGACAACAGGGTTGCAGCTGGCGCAGCATGGCTGGCTTACTCTCACAGCCATGCCGTGCCAGCAGACTGATAGAGCAAGCTGCCCAGGGAGACGCCAGGTGCACTTGAGAGGATTGAGCCAGTAGAGAGGGTACCCTGGTAGCTCTGCTGGCTGAGGTGAAGAGAGGGCAAGCTGGCAGTCTCAGAAAGGCGCAGCTGCCTACGCTGGCTACTCTACTGGGGTGAGCTTCATTGTCGGATGTGGGACGCTTGTATCAAGTTGGACATTGTAGTAGCCTGTCTCAGGCTTGCTTCCATAGAGGAATAGGCTCCTGTCTATGAACCTGAGTGATATGTGGATGTCACATATGTTCCTCAGCACCTGGTTCACAGGCACTCCAGGCTTTGTCACGAATATAATCAGAGACTCTAACTCCTTGCACACAGTAGTCATTGTTCTCACAAGGTGGGAGAGGCCTGCCGCATGGTACAGGACAGCTAGCACCTGTAAGTCGATTACAGCTAGTGGAGGCTGAGAAGACTTCTGGTACGCCTTCACGATCGACGAGCCAAATGCCTCAGTGTCCCTCTCAAGGTCTCCTGTGAAAACGTGGTCTCCACCAGGCTCCCAGAGCTTCCTCACCTTGAATACCCTCAGATACCTTTCTGCAGGCTGGCTGCCTACTAGGAGCTTGAACATGGACTTGAGGCTTTGAGCAGTGTACCCTGCTATCAGAGTTGAGACCACCGGCCTCCCCTGCGCTATGAAGTTCTCCATGGTGACTCCTGCGGTCATGGCCATGGCTGGGTCAGGGACGTTCTCGCTTGCTTCAATCAGCACTGCGCCAGCTCTGGGGTAGCCTCCACCGAGTAGTGCATCTAGGTCCTTACACCCTGTTGAGAACATCGAGTATGAGTCTGGCTGAGGCCTATGCTTCTCAGCTGAGCTCGGCAGGGATATCTCAAGAGGCTTAAAGCACATGAACTTCGAGTTATGTAGAGTGAAGGTGTATGCTGGCTGCCTTATCCTAACTCCTCGAGTCTTGTTTATGTATAGCTCTCGAATGAGCCTGTCATGCTCGATCCTGGAGACTAAGGTCACTATGCCATCAGCTATGTAGTCTAAGGGCTGTGTTGACACACCCTCTGAGACTATGATGAGGTGGCATCCCGTCTCCTCAGCTATCTCCCTCAAGGCCCTCTCGAAGTTCAATGTGGTCTCCATGGTCGACTTGATCGCCTCAAGGCTATCCACCACTATAGCAGTCTCCTTGTGTGAGCTCGCGAACTCGTAGGCGGCCTGAAGGAAAGCAGGCTCCTCCATAAACCGGAATGAGAAGGGAGTCTTGGGCTGCGAGATCACCCTGCTCGCATCTATTATGGTGTCCTCGTCTAGTACGCTCTTCACCCAAGGAAACTGAGCTAGCAGAGTGCTATAGGAGACTCGAGAGGATATGTAGCAAACCCTCCTGCCCTCAGACTTGAGCTTAGATAGGATCTCCAGCACTAAGGTGGTCTTACCTGTCCCAGCTTCGCCCTTAACGAGAAGCATGAAGGATGGGAACTTACTTAAGGCCTCACTGAGTTCTATAGGTATGCTCAAGCCGACCCTAATCCCAGGGTGCAAGCTATAATTTAAACTCTGTCTAAGCCATGTGGTAGCATGACAGAGGCCTTCTAAGCTGGCTCCAAAGACAGCTTAAGGCGCATTTAGCCTAGCTAGATGGCAGTGATCCTCCTGCATGTGCCAGCACTGCGGCCGTAGGGCTGTAGTTAGCTTCTGTCTGAGGCCTCTGGGAGCAGGCCTGCTTCAACGAGGATTCTCAAGGTGTCCTCGTGGAGTTCTCCAGCAAGCTCTGGAAGCTCCTCTACCAAAGCCCACTTCGCCTCAGAGATCTCAGCTCCAAGCCTAAGCTCTGTCGTCTCTGGAGCGCACCAGTAGACTACGTAGAGTATGTGGAAGCCATCACTGAACACTTTCTCTACTGTTGCAGCATGCTTTATGACCTTAGCCTCAATGCCAGTCTCCTCTTTTAGCTCACGCAGACAGCACTCTGAGAGGAGTTCACCTTCCCTTGGGAACCCGCCTGGCAAAATCCACTTTCCACTCCACCTGCTCTCATAGGAGTGCTTCACCAGAAGCACCTTCCCATTATGGTAGACTAGAGCACCTGCTGCAACCCTTATCACACAGCACCACCTTAAACTCAACCAGGCTTAAAGCCGCCAGCCAAGGATAAAGCTAACACGAGCAGATAGCATTTACCCTGGCATCAGTGTCGGGTACAAGAGGAGTGGATCTGATGGGCGTTACCCTGGAGATCTCTTGGAGACAAGCCGCTGGCTAGATCTAGCGTGCTGAAGGCGTTGGGTGAGGCGTAGATGCCTGCTCAGAGCTATGTGCCTGAGTGGGGCGTGAGGCACGCACGCAGATGGGCTGCTGGAGGAGCATAGCAGCTAATCGCCTTCAATGGTGGCTTTCACCGCACGCATCTGCTGTGCTTAGAGCCAGGTTGCTGCGTGCAGGCGGCTTAGGCGCTCCTGAGTAGGCTGTGAGGCTCTGGCTTGGGGTGCAGGCTCTAAGCTTGGCGCCCGCTGCCACAGGAAGCCTACTAGGCCACCACAGGCTGCACCTCAGGGCCTCTGTAGAGCTGCTGTAGTGCAGCTATGCTAACGCTTTTACCATAGGAGCGGTAGGGTCTTTGGTGCTAGTTTGAGGCTTAGGTGTGCTGCTGTGGCTTTTGTATCAGAGCTGCATGGGAGTAGAGAGGAGAGCCTTGAGGCTTTGAGGTGGGCTTCAGAGGAGCTTAGGAAGCTTGGTGTGGAGGTGTATGAGGCTGGTGTCGTGGTTGGGAGAGAGGGGTTTAGGGATGCTTTGGAGCATGCCAGAGATGCTGGCATGCTCTTGCTGCTAGCTGGTAGCGGTGGGGCTGGAGGGGTAATCGTTGACTTCTGGCTTAGCTGCGGTAAGCCAGTGCTCGTAGCTGGGCTTGTTGCGGAGAATGGGTATGCCTCTGCTGTCAAAGCCCACTCTAGGATAAGGAGGCTTGGAGGGTGGTCTAGGCCAGCTTGCATAGAGAGCCCTGGGGAGAGTAGGAGGCTGGAGGTGGAGGCTAAGGCTGTAGCTGCATCAGCTTGGATAAGGCAGTCTAGGATTGGGGTAGTTGGATACGAGAGGCCCTCTATAGCTGAGGCCAGGGCCCTTAAGGCTGTGCACGGGGCTACAGTTGTCTACGTGAAGAGCAGCTTGGTCAAGGAGTGGGCTGAGAAGGCCAGCGCCAGCCTAGAGGCCCTGGGGGCAGCGGAGATAGCGGTGGATGCAAGCGAGCTTGAGAAGGCAGCTAAGCTAGCTGCTGCGCTCAAGGCTGTAGCTGAGAGACTGAACCTCACAGCAATCACCTTAGACTGCTTCAGGCTGATGGATAAGCTTGAGACGACGCCGTGCATTGCAGCAGCCCTCTTGAACTCGAGCAGCTTCATCTTCTCCTGTGAGGGAGACTTGAAGTCTACTCTCAGCATGATGCTCCTGAGCAGGCTGTCAGGGAAGCCAGCCTGGATGGCTAACATAGCTAGAGCCAGCGGAGAAAGGCTTCTGCTAGCCCACTGCACAGCCCCACTAGCCATGCTGGACACCGTGAAGATCACAACGCACTTCGAGACCGGGAGGTATGCTGCTGTAACTGGGAGGTTTAAGGCCAGCAGCGTCACAATAGCCAAGTTCACAGAGAGCTATGGTACGCTTCTAGCAGGCTACGCTAGGGTAGCCAACCCCCAGCCTAGGGTAAGCGGGGTGTGTAGGGCGCAGCTTGAGCTCGAGGCTGACATCGAGAAGATAATAGATGCTCTCCCAGAGAACCACCTAGCTCTAGTAGAGGGAGACCTGAGAAGTGAGGTCAAGAGCTACTGCAGCTGCACAGGAGTCAAGCTGGTAGAAGCACAGTGAGGGCAGGCGCCACCAGATGTCGAGCAGCGTAGCCTTGCAGCCACGTCTCCCACAGCCTGCACTCAGCTCCTCTGTGAGCAGACAGTGAAGTGAGGTAAGGTTTAAGTGCTTGATGCCGTGAGCGTGGGGGATCTCCTATTTGTCAACAGGGCGAGAGGAGCACAGCCTCAAGAGGGAAGTTGGGTGGTATGGCAGCTTCTCCATGGGCTATGCTGATGTCGGAGCTGACATATACATAGCCCTAGGCTTGGTCTCGCTTTACGCTTGGGGTGGAGCACCCCTAGCGTTTCTGGCTGCTGCGTCAGCTTACGTCGCTACCGGGCTGGCGTACGCTGAGCTAGCTAGCACATACCCGTATGCTGGTGGAGCCCAGGTCTACAGCATGAAGGCCACTAACGACCTCATGGGCTTCCTAGCAGGCTGGGTTATAATGTTGGACTACATAGTTGATATAGCCCTGTTCTCGATGGCTAGCGCAGGCTACCTCTTCTTCATCTTCCCCCAGCTCAAGGCCATGCACGTGTACCTCGGGCCAGCTAAGCTTGGGCCTATGACCATCGTGTCGATGACGCTGATAGCATTCCTCATAGCGATAAACCTGATCGGGATAAAGGAGAGCTCTAGGTTCAACGAGGCGATGGTCACACCCTCTCTGATAATCCAGCTCTCGATACTCACGCTGGGGTTCGCCTTGGCTTTCAGCCCAGCCCTCTTCTGGAGGCAAGTCAAGGAGCTTGGGGCGCCACTCCACATGGAGGTCGCCTACAACAAGTGGATGAGCATAAGAACCCAGAACATGCTCTACGGGCTTACCCTCGCGATGAGCTCGTTCATAGGAATAGAGTCGATAGCTCAGGCTGCAGAGGAGACCAGGAGGCCACACAGGTGGATCCCAAGGGCCTCCAAGCTCTCCGTAGCTGTAGTCCTCTTCTTCTGCCTGGGGATGTCCGTGCTAGCCCTGGGGGCCATGCCTTTGAGGGAGTTTACAGCAGACATATCGAACCCGCTGTCAGTTCTCTCCAGCAGGATACCCTATGTGGGCAGGCACTTCTCAGTGCTGGTGGCTGTGACAGGCTTCCTAGTGACTTTGGCCTCAGCTAACACTGGTGTGATAGGGGTGTCTAGGGTTGTGTTCTCGATGGGCAAGTTCAACCTCCTCCCAAGGTGGTTTTACAGCGTCCACCCGAAGACAAGGACCCCAGTGAGGACCATACTGGTGTTCGGCTCGATGGGTGCTCTGCTCACTGTGCTGGAGAAGCTTGAGAGGGTAGCTGACCTATACAACTTCGGGGCGCTACTCTCATACATCTTCGTCCACTACTCTCTGATAGCCTTGAGGAACAGGGATAGGGAAGCCTACAGGCCCTGGAAGGCCCCGGTGACGGTCAGGGTGAGGGGAGTAGAGCTCCCCTTGGTGGGGGTGTTCGGGCTGGCATCATGCACAGCGATATGGCTGATGGTCATAGCATTCCACCCAACTGGCAGGGTGCTAGGCTTCCTCTGGCTTGCAGCTGGCACAGTAGTCTACACGCTTTACAGGTGGAGCAGCAAGCTGCCAGTAGCATCTAGGCTGGGAGCTGAGATGGTTGCCCCAGGGATGGTGAGGTTCCATACGCTAGTCCTTGTGAGGCTTCCAGAGAAGCTGGAGAGCATAGCAGACTTGATCTCGAGGAACATAAGCAAGAACTTCACCCTGCACCTGATGAGCATCATAGACCCCTCTATAATGAGGCCTGAGTCAGTTGAGGCAGTAAGGCGTGAGGCTGAGCTTGAGCTGGCCCAGCTGGCCACTTCGCTGAAGAGAAGGGGCTTTTCAGCGACCTACGAGGTTGCTATAGGGGAGGTTTTCGAGAAGGCAGCTGAAGAGGCTTCGAAGCCCATATACGACTTCGTAGTGGTCTTCAAGAGGAGGGCAGCTAGGACAAAGGACAAGAGAGCAGAGAAGAGCATGACAGAGCACCTGACAAGGCTGGTGGGAGGGAAGCTGATAACCCTGAAGAAGAGGTGGTGGCCATAGGTGCCACGGAAGCTTTTTGAGACGGAGAGGAGCTGGGGCTTGGTGGCTAGTGTGGCTGGGCCTGAGGTCAGCATTATCGTGAACATTGTCGTCGAGCCTAAGAGCTTGGATGACGTTGTGAAGAGGCTGAGAGACTACCCATGGGTTGTCGACTTGTATGAGGTGACTGGAGACTTCGATGTCGTGGCGCTAGTCAAGGCTCCTAATGTAGCGACATTCAGGAACCTGCTCAAGGAGAAGATACTGGCAGTGGAGGGGGTGCGCTCTACCAATAGCGTTGTGATCCTGTACACGCATAAGCGTGAAGGGAGGAAGGTTGAGGTATAGCAGATGCATAGGCTGCTAGTCTGCGTTATAAGGGATCCGAAGGTCAGGAACGCGCTCTTTGAGCTGCCGCACCTCCTCAGGTCAGAGCAGATGCATGCTGTCCTATTCCATGTCGTGGAGGTCCCCATGACCTCACTGCTATACGAGGAGCAGTTTAGTAGGGAGATAGAGGAGGCTGAGGCCTGGATCTCTGAGCTGGAGGAGAGCCTGAAGCCGAGCTTCGCTTCAGTGGAGTCTAAGGTGGTGCTGAGCAGGGACGCAGCTGAAGCCATCCTGACAGAGGCAGAGGAGTCCTATGAGGCAGTAGTCCTCTTCAGAAGGAAGAAGGCAGCCATGAAGGCTATAGCAAAGGCTGTTGGAGCAGACACGACATCGAGAGTCCTGAGGAAGCTAGCTAAGCCAGTGCTAGTTGTGCCAGCACACTAACTTTAATTAGGGTGCCAGCTATAAGCTGCTAGCATGAAGCTAGAGGAGCTTCTCAGGAAGTGGAGAGAGGAGGATGAGGAGGCTAGGAGGATTAGGAGAAGCGAAGCAGACTGGAGCTTCATAGAAAAGCAGCCACCGAGGATAAAAGCTGCACTAAAGTACTA
>QMWA01000030.1 GCA_003661385.1 Thermoproteota archaeon
AAGCTCGTGAACTGCGTTGTCAGGGGGAGGAGGAGGCTTAGGCTCCTTGAGGAGGCAGGGGAGCTCCCTAGGGTTGAGCTGAGCCAGGAGGAGGCTGCTGACGTGGAGAACCTGGCTTACGGGGTGTACAGCCCGCTGGAGGGCTTCATGGCAAGCGAGGAGCTTGAGTCAACGCTAGCTGACATGAGGCTCCCAAGCGATGTACCCTGGACCATTCCCATCCTACTGGATGTAGATGAGAGCACTGTGGAGGAGCTCAGGGAGGGAGACTACATAGCCCTGTGCGCTGGGAAGCCTATCGCTTTGATGAGGGTTGAGGAGGTCTACAAGCACAGCAAGGAGGACATAGCTCTCAGGGTGTATAGGACCAGCAGCTTGGAGCACCCTGGTGTGGCTAGAGTGATGCAGATGAGGGATTTCCTGCTAGCTGGCAGGGTGGAGCTGATATCAGACCCGCCTAACCCCTATGAGAGGTATACTTTGAGGCCAGCTGAAACCAGGGTGCTGTTCAGGGAGAGGGGCTGGAGGACTATAGCAGGCTTCCAGACCAGGAACGCACCCCACCTGGGGCACGAGTGGATCCAGAAGACAGCCTTGGCCTTCGTGGATGGAGTTTTCATCAACCCTGTGATAGGCAGGAAGAAGAGGGGTGACTTCAGGGATGAAGTGATCTTGGCAGCTTACTCGGAGCTGATAGAGCACTACTACAACCCCAACACTGTGGTGCTGAGCATCCTGAGGTATGAGATGAAGTACGCTGGCCCAAGGGAGGCAGTTCACCACGCTATAATGAGGAAGAACTTCGGCTGCACCCACTTCATCGTAGGGAGAGACCACGCTGGTGTAGCAGGGTTCTACAAGCCATATGAGGCTCAGGAGATATTCAAGGAGTTCCCTGACCTCGGGATAACACCCCTGTTCTTCAGGGAGTTCTTCTACTGCAGGAGGTGTGGTGGGATAGCAAACGAGAAGACGTGCCCTCACCCTGAGGAGGAGAGGCTGAGGTTCAGCGGGACCATGATAAGAAAGATTATAGAAGGCGGTGAGAGGCCCCCTGAGTACGTCATGAGGCCTGAGGTAGCTGACACCATACTCTCATTCAAGGAGCCTTTTGTAGGTGGCTAGCTTGAGGAGGCTCCTGCTGATAGGCTTGGACTCAGCTCCCCCAAGGCTCATAGAGGAGCTCAAGGGAGAGCTCCCAAACACCTCTATGCTGGTTGAGGATGGGCTCTATGGGCCTCTTAGGAGCACAGACCCGCCTATAACGATACCAGCTTGGGCTAGCATGCTGACTGGCAGAGACCCAGGTGAGCTAGGGCTATACGGGTTCAGGCACAGGAAGCCTGGAAGCTACACAGACTTCTACATAGCTAGCTCAAAGAGCGTCAAGCACCCCTGGCTCTGGGACTACGTCGGGGAAGCAGGTGGCAGGAGCCTCGTCATGGGGGTGCCGCCGAGCTACCCACCTAAGCCCCTGAGGGGAGCCCTGGTATCATGCTTCATAACCCCCTCTGGGAGGCCATACACTTACCCACTTGAGCTCAGGGGGGAGGTTGAGGAGGCTGCTGGAGGCAAGTACATCTTCGACATAGAGTTCAGGATAGAGGACAGGGACAAGGTGCTACATGACCTATATGAGATGACTGAAGTGCACTTCAAGGTGCTCTCTCACCTCATGGAGAAGCGCTGGGACCTGGTTGCCTTCGTCGAGATAGGAGTGGACAGATTGCACCACGCCTTCTGGAAGTACTATGACAAAGCTCACCCAAAGTATGAGCCTGGGAACAGGTATGAGCACGTGATCCCAGAGTACTACAAGTACATCGACAGCTGGATAGGTAGGCTCCTTGAGAAAGCTGGGGACGCCCTGGTCTGCGTGGTCTCAGACCACGGGGCCATGGGCATGAAGGGAGCACTATGCATAAACCAGTGGCTAGCTGAGCAAGGGTACCTGAAGCTGGAGGAGCAGCCTCCACCCAGGACACCCCTAGCCAAGGCGAAGGTGGACTGGAGCAGGACCAAGGCGTGGGGCTGGGGAGGATACTACGCCAGGGTGTTCCTGAACGTGGAGGGCAGAGAGCCCAGTGGAGTAGTCCCCAGGGGGAGCTACGAGGAGGCTAGAGAGGAGCTCGCCCAGGCGCTAGAGGAGATGGAGGACCCTGATGGCAGGAGGATGGCTACCAAAGCCTACAGGCCAGAGGAGCTCTACAGGGAGGTCAACGGGGACCCACCTGACTTGATAGTCTACCTGGATGACCTCAGCTGGAGGTCAGCTGGAACCATAGGGTACCCTACACCCTACCTGCCTGAGAACGACACTGGGCCAGATGACGCAGTGCACTCCAAGCATGGGGTGTTCACGCTCTATGACCCAGAGGGCACGCTCCCCAATGGGAGGTGTAGAGCCCACATACTGGACGTGCTCCCCACCCTCCTGGATGCCATGGAGCTTGAGGCCCCCAGGCTAGCTGGGAGAAGCCTCTTGAGGTGATGCCTTGAGTGGGTTTGTTGTCTGGATAACTGGGCTCCCTGCTTCAGGGAAGACCACCGTAGCCAGGCTGCTGGCTGAGCGCCTCAGGGGCCTGGGGCTGAAGGTGGAGCTTCTAGACGGGGACGAGGTGAGGAGGTGGCTTAGCAGCGACCTGGGCTTCACCAGAGAGGACAGGGAGAAGCACCTGACTAGGGTAGCTCACCTCTGCAGGATCCTAGCCAGGAATGGGATAGCTGTGATAGCCTCCTTCGTATCACCCTACAGGGAGACCAGAGCTAGAGTGAGGAGGATAGTTGAGGGGGAGGGCATCCCCTTCATAGAGGTCTATGCTGAGTGCAGCTTAAAGGAGTGCATCAGGAGAGACCCTAAGGGGCTTTACAAGAGGGCCTTGAGGGGGGAGATAAGGAACATGACTGGGATAGACGACCCATATGAGCCTCCAGAGCACCCTGATGTCAGAGTGGATACAGAGAGCTCTCCACCAGAGGAGGGGGCTGAGCTGGTTTTCAGGAAGCTTGTGGCTCTCGGCCTCGCTGAGCCTCAGGTGGTAGGTTGACTGACGACCTCGTTGGGGACTTAGCTGGTGAGGCGGCTAGAGGAAGCTTCTTCCTGGCTGTCGGGCAGTTTTTCACGCTGACCTTTGGTGCTGCAAGCGTGTTCATCATTGCTAGGATGCTTGGGCCAGAGGGCTATGGGCTGTACTCCCTAGCTCTCATTCCAGCTAGCTTGCTTGTGCTGGGCACCCAGTGGGGGCTTAACATAGCCTTAGTCAAGTACAGCTCTGAGGCAAGGGAGAGAGGGGACTTAGCTGCTGTCTGCTCAGCTTTCAGGTGCTGTCTAGGCTTCAGGCTCATAGCAGGTGCCTTAGGTGCTGTGGGTGCTTCCTCTTCTCAGGCCAGCTTGCATCGTGGCTGCTGAACCGCCCTGAGGCATCTGGGCTGGTTAGGGTCGCCTCAGGGCTCATACTGGCTCAGGCTGAGTCATTCAACGCATACACAGGGACCGTGGGGCTAGGGTGAGCTGAGGGGAGTGCTGCAGCCAACCTGATCCAGTCTGCGTCGAGGCTCATACTAGCTCCTCTGCTCATCCTATGGTTCAGCACAGTTGGAGCTGTAGCAGGGCATGTCGCCAGCTTCGCCATAGGAGCTGCAGCAGCGCTCCTAGGAATCAGGAGGGTGATGCCATGTGGAGGCTGCAGCTTCTCAAGCCAGCTCTTGAGGAGCATGCTGGCCTATGGGCTCCCAGTCTATGTCTCGAACCTCATGCTGAGCTTCTCCAATAACTACCCTAGCATCGTGCTAGCCTGGTTCAGAGGAGACTTCGAGGTCGGGAACTTCAGTGCTGCAGTGAAGTTCATATTCTTCCTCTCAGCGATAGCCATGTCCTTCTCACTCGCCATGCTCTCAGCTTTCTCAAGGGCTTCAGCTGGAGGGAGAGCCGCGTACGTCTACGGGTACTCAGTCAAGTACCTGACTCTGGTCCTGCTGCCTCTGGTGGTCTGCACTTCAGCTGGAAGCAAGCTGCTAGTCAACTTATTCTATGGCAGAGAGTACACCCTAGCTCCAAAGGTGCTCTCAGTCTACTCCCTCACCTACATGCTAGTAGGCTTCGGCTACCTCGTGAACCAGAGCTACTTCAATGGAATAGGCCAGACCAAGGAGGTCCTGTGGATGAGCCTTGCTTCAGCAGCAGTCCTAACTCCAGTCGCCCCGCTGCTAGCCAAGCTATGGGGGGCTATCGGGATAGCCTTGAGCCTCATGGCATCACAGGCTGCATCCTGCCTAGTAGGCTTCAAGAGAGCTACAGGGAAGTTCAGTGCAACATGGCCTAAGAGCGACATAGCTAAAGCCTATGCTACAGCGCTCATAGCAGCTCCAGTAGCGGCCTTATCATACCTGAATGCTACACTAGGCTACGTGCTGCTCCCACTCTACCTCCTAGCCTACCTCACGCTGCTACCCATCACAGGAGCAGTCAATGGGAGAGACCTCGAGATCATGAAGTCAGCTGCAGAAGCTCTGCCAGTAAGCTGGGCTGCTAAGCCCCTCATAGGGTACCTGAGCTGGGTTCTCAGGAGGTCAAGCTCTTAAGCTACAGCAGCTGAGGCCTGGTATGAAGCCTAGGTTCTCTGTCTTGAGGGATGTTGAGGTTGGGGAGGGGACTCGAGTCTATGACCAAGTGAACCTGTATAAGTGTAGGATAGGGAGGAACTGCAAGATAGATGCCTACGTGTACATTGAGGAGGGTGTTGAGATAGGTGATAACGTGAAGATCAGGGCATTCACCTTCATACCAACTGGGGTGAAGATAGAGGATGATGTCTTCATTGGGCCTGGAGTCATCTTCACAAACGACAGGTACCCTAGGGTCAGGGGGAGGTGGAGGCTCCAGAGGACTACTGTGAGGAAGGGGGCATCCATTGGAGCTAGGGCAGTTGTGCTTCCAGGTGTCACGGTAGGAAGGTATGCCATGGTGGCAGCTGGCTCAGTAGTGACTAGAGATGTGCCAGACTACGCTATAGTAGCGGGGAACCCAGCTAAGGTCATAGGCTACACGAACACAGAGGTGTTCAAGGAGAAGGTCAGGAGGCACTTAAGTGGAGGTGAGGTAAGAGGAGAGGAGGCAGACTGGCCCTGGCCGTAGCCACAGAGCTCCTGAGGCCCTAGGCTACCCTGGCCTTATGCTAGTGCTTGCTGTGTTCTCCTGTCGAGCTGGTAGGTGTTGTCGGCTAGCTTATTAAGGCAGGTGTGTGCTGGCTTGTGGTGCTTGGGTTGGCTGACGAGACCCGTAGGCTGGCTGAGTTTGCTTCCTCAGTCTCCTATAGGTCTCTGCCAGAGGAGGTCGTGGACAGGGTTGGGCTGCTCTTCGCTGACTGGCTTGCTTCAGCTCTAGGAGGGGCAGCTGAGGCCCCGGGGAGGATTGCTGCTAGGGTTGCTAGGAGGCTTGGTGGCCACCCTGAGTCCACTGTGCTGGGGTATGGGGAGAGGGTCTCTTGCTTTGCTGCAGCTCTAGCCAACGGCATCATGTCCCACATCCTAGAGCTGGATGACGTGCACAAGAAGTCTGTTACGCACCCTGGTGCAGCTGTCTTCCCAGCTGCCTTAGCTGTGTGGGAGGTTGTGGGGGGAGGAGGCGAGAGGCTTGTTGAGGCTGCTGTGGCAGGATACGAGCTCGTAGCGAGGGTTGGGGAGGCAGCTGGGAGGAGCCACTATGAGATCTGGCACACGACTGCTACAGCAGGGACCTTTGGCGCTGCAGCTGCGGCAGGTAGGCTGCTCGACCTGAGCCCAGAGGAGATGGCTTGGGCTCTTGGGTCAGCTGGCACATCAGCTTCAGGCCTCTGGGAGTTCCTGGAGCAGGGTGCGATGAGCAAGCACCTCCACGCTGGCAAGGCTGCTGCACTAGGAGTGCTCTCAGCCATGCTGGCTGAAGAGGGCTTCACAGGCTCAACAACCATCCTGGAGGGCAGGAGGGGGTTCCTGAGGGCCACTTCAAGGCAGCCAAGCCTAAAGCCCCTAGTTGAGGGGCTTGGGGAAGGCTATAAGGTGATGGAGGTATCGATAAAGCCCTATGCCTCATGCAGGCACACCCACTCAGCTATAGACGCGGCTCTCAAGCTCAGAGAGGAGGTAGATGTAAGGGAGATAGCTGAAGTCAAGGTTGAAGTCTACAGTGATGCCCTGAAGATAGCTGGGAACCCCAGCCCAAAGACACCGTATGAGGCGAAGTTCAGCGTCAGCTACTGCGTAGCTGCTGCACTCCTCTACGGGAGGGCGGGGATCCATGAGTTCACTGCAGAGAAGCTGAGGAGCAGAGAGCTCAGGTCTCTGATGAGGAAGGTGAAGGCTGAGGCAAGCAGTGAGCTGGACAGGATGTACCCTGAGAAGTGGCCTGCCAGGGTCACAGTCTACACTGAAGGCAGCTCGTGCTCAGCTCAAGTAGACTACCCACTAGGAGACCCAGAGAACCCGGTGTCAAGGCAGCAGCTTGAAAGGAAGTTCAGAGAGCTGGCATCTAGGGCACTGCCCTTGGAGAGGGCGCCGAAGGTGTTTGAGCTCGCATCCAAGCCATGGCTCCTGAAGTCTCCAAGAGACCTCATGGACATGCTTTAGCTCATGAGCTAGCTGGTAGAGCTCTGCTGCTGGGGCAGCTGCTAGCTGTGCCTGAGCTTCTGGCCTAGGACGATCTCAGCTAGCCCCTCCTCCAGCTTTACCTTGGCTTGGAAGCCTAGCTCCACCCTGGCCTTCGTCACGTCAGCGTAGCTGTGCCTTATGTCACCTGGCTTCGGTGACGTGTGCAGTGGCTTGAGGTCTAGCTTAGCTAGCTTTATGCACAGGTGTGCTAAGTCTATTATCCTAGTGGGCTTCCCTGTTGCTATGTTGTATACTGGGCTTGGAGTCTTTTTGGTCAAGGCTAGGAGGGCTGCTTGAGCTGCATCTGAGGCGTGTATGAAGTCTCTTGTCTGCTCTCCATCCCCGTAGACTACTGGAGGCAGGCCTCTTGCGACTCTGGACGTGAACTTCGCTATCACACCTGAGTACTCTGTGTCAGGCTGCCCTAGGCCATATATGTTGAAGTACCTGAGTGAAACAGCCTTCAAGCCTCTCTTGGCGTATGCTTTGGTGTAGAGCTCTCCTGCCAGCTTGCTTACCCCATAGGGTGAGATGGGTGCTGTGGGGGTGCTCTCCTTGAGCGGGAGCTCAGCTGGCTCTCCGTAGACTGCAGCTGAGGAAGCGTAGACGAGCTTCTCGACTTCAGCCTGCAGAGAGGCCTCTAGCACGGTGGCTGTCCCACCTGCGTTCACGTCGTTCACTTCACCTGGTCTCATCCAGGAGTGCTCTACGCTGACCCTGGCTGCGAGGTGCACCACGTACTCTGCTCTCCTGGCTAGCTGCCTCATGAGCTCAGCGTCCCTGACATCCCCCCTGTAGAACTCTGCCTTGCCAGACTCAACTAGCTTGGAGATGCTGCTGTAGCTTCCAGTGCTGAGGTCGTCTAAGATGATGAGGTGGAAGCCCTCGCTAGCCAGCAGCTTAGCCACATAGGAGCCTAGGAACCCTGCTCCACCAGTCAGCAGCACTGACATGAGAGCCCCTAGGCTAAGTGGATTTATGCTTAAGCCTCTATCTCCAGGTGGTGCTCCTCTACCTGAGCAGCCTTCCTCTGCTCCTCCATCCTCCTCCAGGCTTCGCTTGGCATAGCAGCTGCTTTAGCGGGGTAGATGTCCACGTCCACGTCTACTAGGACTGGGAAGGGAGCTGGGACAGCTGGGCCCCATGCCAGGGCCTGGTGGTCTGCTAGCCCTGGGAGTACCCTCCTCAAGCTGCTGTCTCCCTGCTCAGTGTACCTTGCTATGGCATCCTGGTCTGCTCCGCTCCTCATCCTGAAGCAGAAAACCGAGTTTGCTTGGCTTATCACGTTCTTGGAGACGTAAGCTGGCCTCTGGGTGACCACTATGAACCCTAGGTTGTAGCCTCCAGCCTGGCTGACTGCCTCAGTGAACACCTTGTCCACCCCTGTGGCCTGTGGGTTGCTGACCATCGGGGCGTTCCTCTCTGGGGCAATGTACTGGGCTTCCTCCACCACAGTTATCAAGGCGAAGCCTCCTGTGCTCCTCTGCTCCACAGCGTAGTCTATCAGGGTTCTGAGGAGCTCCTTGACCACCATGTACTGCCTCGTGAAGTCCACGTCGACTGAGAAGTCCACTATGGTGAGGGGGAACCTCCTTATCAGCTCAATGACCTCAGCTGAGTCTCTGCACGCGAGCTCATCTATCACATCCTTGCACTCCTCTATCCTGACAGCTATCTCAGCCAAGTACCTGCGTCCTCCAGTCAAGCTGAGCAGAGACCTGCACTCTGAGAGTATGGCCTTGCTGTTGACTGGGTCTCCACGCCTCTGAAGCCTCTCAACAGCCTCCATAACGACCTGAGCTGCCTTAGCCCTGGTGGAGGTGTAGCCTAGCATCCTAGCTATGTCACCTGGTGTAAGAGACCTGCTTGAAGCCAGCGCGTCATATGGTATCGTGACCCCACCGTACCTGGCTAGCGGGGTGTACTCTCCTCTCCTATCCAGGACGAGGAGGGTAGGCCTGTACTTGAGGAATGTGAGGCTCCTCCTCAGCAGTGTCATGACGAAGCTGCTGTTGTGCACGAAGAGGCTGTTAGCTAGGAAGGTGCTCCCGTCAGCGACATCTATGTCATACACCAGGGGAGGGAGCCTAGCTCTCACAACCCTCTTAACTGGGTCTAGCGTGATCCACTCTGATGCAACAGCCTCTAGGACAGCCAGGCTCCTCCTAGCCTTCTTCAGCGAGGCTCCTCTCCCAGCCCTGCTGAGGAAGCTCCTGAGGGCTCTGGTCAGCTTAATCAGGGTTTCTCTGCAGCATATGCCCTCCTTACAGGCCTGCTTGACCTCGCTGAGCTTCAGCTCAGCTTGGACAGCAAGCTTGTGCAAGCTCACCCTCAGGGCCTTCCTGCAAGCATCCAGGAGGCTGCCGACATAAAGCTCGCTGCACTCCCCGCTGTGCCCTGGAAGCTCCTCTCCCCGAGGGGAGATCATCATCATGCCCTCTCTGAGGAGGGAGGCCTTCGTCACGATAGCTCCGCCAGCTGTCACAGCTATGACAGAGTGGTCCCTCGTGACCCTCAGCCTCCTACCGCTCTCGGTCTCGACCTCAACCCCCTCTAGCGGAGCTCTGTGCCTCAGAACTCCAGCTACCCTGCTCCACCTCCAGCTCAAGTTGCTGCTCAAGGAGAGCGTGTAAAGCTCGCTTTCAGGTGTGAGCTCAGAGACCTCAACCCACCTAGCTGCCCTATCAGATGTCGTGTAGACTAGAACTCTGGTGTCAGGGGTGACGCTCTTGCCGCTCCTGGTCATCCCAGCTACAAAGGCGTGCCCTCTAGCGATGGCATCAAGGTCTATCCAGAAGGTAGCTCCCACACCTGATATCGTCCCAACTGGAACCCTAGCCTGGGAGCGGGGAGCGTAGCTCTCGAAGAACTGCTTCAGGGTGTAGCTGTCAGGCTTGTAAACTGGAGTCCAAGTCGGCGGAGGAGCCTCGAGGTACATGAACCTGCCTGAGTCGACGTACCCGAGCACCTCACACTCTCCAACAATGTACTCAAGCTGGGTTCCAGCTTGGAGCTCTAGCCCGCGGCTTCCAGCTAAAGCTCCTAGCGCCCCGAGGGTCATCTCAGGGTTTATCGGCTTCAGGTTGGACACCCTCATGAGCACGAGCTTGGTGCCACCGTGGTACAGTGGGTGCTCTATGACGCAGAAGTCACCTACCTTCACGTTCTCATCGTTCTTCTTAACGAAGAGGACCTTCTGGATGTCGCTTTCAGCTAGGGTGAACCCTATTACCCTCATCTCTACACCTCAAGCTTCTCTCCATAGAGCGGAGCCAGAGCTGCCAGGGCTTCAGCTGGAAGCTCTCCGCTTGAGACCCTCTTCATCACACGTGTGAGCAGCGATAAGGCTGCTGCTCTAGCTGACTTGGGGGACACCTTAGCATAGTGGTCTGCTACCTCAACTGGAACTGGGAGCCCTGAAGCTGGGCTGCTCCAGCAGAAGACCTCGTCTACAGCCTGCTCTGCCTCAGCCTCCTGCTCCCCTGGGAACTCAACCCTCACAACCCTCCCAGTAGCAGCCTTCACGTAGCAGTAGACAACCCCCCTGCTGGACTTCAGCAGCCTAGTCCTGTAGCTGCGTGGCAAGAGCATCGCACAGAGGGCAGCGTCCCTGAGCTTCCCTCCATTGAGCTGCCTAGCGAGCTCGCTGCTCCTAGCCCTCTTCACAACCCCAGCTACAACCACTCCTCTAGAGACGCAGGTGTCTATGAGGCTGAGCAAGGCCTCTGATGCGCTCCTGTAGTCCCTCATGTAGCCCTCTGAGCCCCTCTTGAGCCAAGTTGGAGGGGTCAGGGAGCCGTCCCAGACCAGGAGGCTTGGCCTCCACTTCTCTAAAGCTGAAGCTGAGACCTCAGCTTGAAGCCTCAAGGCAACCAGGCTTGCTCTGTCAGATGGGGTGTCTTCGCTGCTCCAGACCTCGCTTGGGCTGTAGCAAGCTGACAGTATGTCAACTGGAGAAGGCCTACTGGCGAAGACGCATGCTACAGCTGAGACAAGAGGGAGGTAGCCTGAGACAAGCTCAACTCCGCTGTACCCTGCGTCAGATGAGCAGAAGACCCCCCTTGGCCTCCTCGGCTGGAGCGGCTTTGGGTCGAGCTCAGCTAGGAGCTCACCCCCCCTGGCCTTGAGCTCAGCTAGCTCCTCAACAAGCCTCCTGAAGGCCTCTGTGCAGCTGGACGAGAGCGCAGCAAGTGAGCCAACATAGCTCTTGGATAAGTCCTTCTGGACCCAGTTGTCAAGTGGAAGCTGAGCCAAGGGGGGCACCACTCCAGCAGCTAAAATATGGCGCGCTGAGCTAGGCTTTAACAGTATCTTTCTGAGAGCTCATTTTACAGCCTAAAGCGGAATTTGAGCCTGAAAAAACCCTACATGCTGGAAAAACATTGCACTATGCTTCCTCCAGGTTTTTTCAGCGGAGCTCCCTGTTTGGCCACAAAGCTTATATTTGATGTATGCAGAGGTTTTATGTCAGAAAAAATAATTTTGGCAGGCTGCCAGCTGGTGGCCCAGATGCAGCAGAGCACGTGGAGCGGGCTAGGAGAGCAGAAGACCCTAGTGGTAGCTGAGGGAAGCCTAGAGACAATGCTGGAGGCCTTTAAAGCCGTGATGCCTCACATGCTGATAGTCCTGAGGCAGAAGAGCGGTGGGGCATCAGATGTAGCTCAGCTTGAGCTCAGCTTGAAGGCCATACTCAGGGAGTTCCACACGCTGGAAGCTGAGCTCTCAGACTTCACCTCAGTGCTCTCAGCAGCCTGCAGGGCTATAGAGCAGGCTGAAGGCAAAGCCTATGTGCTGATAGACTCCAAGAGCCCAGCTGCCACAGCAGCGCTGTACACGGCATGCCTGCTCAAGGGAGCTCAGCCCTTCACCCTCTCAGCTGGAGCACCTAGCCCGCTGCCTGTGGCCAGGAGCCTTGAGCTAGGTGAGAACGAGAAGGCAGTCCTCCTAGCCCTCCTTGAGCTGGGTGAGGCAACAGTCAGGGAGATAGCCTCAGTGGTCAGCTTGGAGAAGGGCAGGAGGGGGAGGCCTAGGCGTGGGGAGGAGAGCGGGAAGGCTAAGGAGGCTCTCGTAGACTACTACATAGACAAGCTGAGGAAGCTTGGGCTGGTCAAGAACAGCTTGAGGAAGGCGAACAGGCAGCTGATATACCTCCTCAAAGAGGAAGGCGAGTCTACTGCTAGGTTCATTGCTGCAGCTGAAGGCTACCTGGCTCAGCCTCGAATCGAGGTTGAAGCCTAGTCCGAGAGTAGAGCGGAACCTTGTTATACCCTCTAGCTTAGGGCATGGGGCTTAGCTTGCTTCATACAGTAGAGGATGTTGTCGCTGTAGCTAGGTGGAGGAGGAGAGCTGAGGTCACAGAGGAGGATCTGAGGAGGGTTAAGGAGGGTAGGAGGAGGCTTGAGTCTCTGATATCAAAGGGGTACCTGATATACGGTGTGACAACCTCATTTGGCCCACTCTGCAACAGGGTTGTGCCAAAGAGGAAGGCTGAGGTCATCCAGTGGAAGCTGGTTGTGAGCCACGCCTCCAACGCAGGGGAGCTGCTTCCTGAGGAGGCTGTGAGGGCAGGGATGTACTGCAGGCTCCTAGTCCTGCTCAAAGGCAGCAGCGGGGTCAGGCCTGAGGTCGTTGAGCTCCTAGCTGAGATGCTCAACCGAGAGGTTACGCCAGCAGTCCCTGAGCTGGGGTCAGTTGGAGCCAGTGGAGACCTAGGGCACCTAGCTCACATAGCTGCAGCGATGGCAGGTGAGGGGGAGGCCTTCTACAGGGGGGAGCTGCTTCCTGCAGCAGAGGCCTTGAGGAAGGCTGGGCTCAAGCCAGTCAAGCTGAGCTACAAGGAGGGGCTTGCTCTGATAAACGG
>QMWA01000031.1 GCA_003661385.1 Thermoproteota archaeon
CGTACTGGAGGAGGGGGCTTGTCAGCGTGCTCAAGGGGATAGCTCGCTTCGGAGTGAGAAAGCCCTTCACACCAGGAGCACCCTTCCTCGTCGTCTGGAACTACACCTACGCCTGCAACCTCAAGTGCAAGCACTGCTATGCCTCAGCTGGCTTGGCTGGACGCAGGGAGCTGAGCACAGAGGAGGCGAAGCGTGTAGTGAGGGACCTAGCTGACATAGGGGTTGTTGCCGTGGCTTTCTCAGGCGGAGAGCCCCTCTTGAGCAGGGACTTCTATGAGATAGCGAAGCTGGCACACGAGCATGGAATGTACACTGCTGTAGCCACAAATGGCACAGTGGTCACCAGGGAGGTTGCAGAAAAGCTGAGGGAGGCTGGAGTAGGCTACGTCCAAGTCAGCTTAGATGGAGCTAGGGCAGAAACCCATGACTCATTCAGGGGGGTCAGGGGGGCATTCGAGAAGGCCATCGCAGGCATAAGGAACCTGGTTGAGGCAGGTGTGTTCACTGAGGTAGCTACGACGGTAACCAAGCTGAACTACAGGGAGGTCATGGAGATCATAGAGCTCTGTGAGGAGCTTGGGGTGGACTGGTGGATGATGTATAACTTCGTCCCAACTGGTAGGGGGAGGGAGATCACTAAGCTCGACCTGAGCCCAGCTGAGAGAGAGGAGCTCCTGAGGATGCTATGGCTTAAGCTTAGGGAGGGCTCAGGCGTGCAGGTGCTCTCGACTGCACCCCAGTTCGCTAGGGTAGCTCTCCAGGCTGAAGGTGAAGGAGATGAGGTTGTTGTCCCAGGGCACTTCTACAACCCTAAGCTCAGGGGGAGGCTTATTGAGCTGAGCAGCTTCATAGGTGGATGTGGAGCAGGTAGGCTATACTGCGCGATAGACGCCGACGGCAGCATATACCCCTGCGTCTTCCTCCCCCTCAGGGTTGGAAGCGTCAGGGAAAGCAGCCTAGGGGAAGTGTGGGCTTGCAGCGATGTCTTCTGGGACCTCAGAGACAGGGAGAAGCTGAAGGGCGCGTGTGGCAGCTGCAGGTTCAAGTATGTCTGTGGAGGGTGCAGGGCTAGGGCATACGGCTACTTCAGAGATTACCTTGCACCTGACCCTGGATGCATTTATAGTGGTGTCAAGCAGGGTAGGCTTGAGGGGATGCTCTACCTTGAGCATCATGTCAAAGCCACTGCTTAGAGACATGCTGAGGCCCCTGATACTGGTGATGCTCTGCGAGAAGCCGATGCACGGCTATCAGCTCATAGAGAGGATAAGGGATGTCACAGGCTTCACGTTTGGCCCAGGAGTCGTCTACCCACTCCTCTATAAGCTCGAGGAGAAGGGGCTGATAAGGGGAGAGTGGATAGAGAGGGGTGTTAGGAGGAGAGTGAGGATATACAGGCTGACAGAGGAAGGCCGTAAGATGGTCAGGGAGGTCAGGGAGCTCCTCGAGAAGGTCTACAGCATGCTCGTCAGCTAGCCTTAAACTTCCTCACCACCCTGATCTCCTCGATTGCAGTACTCGGGTACTGGCCCATCTCGTCCTTCTCATACTTCTTGACCATATCCCATATCACTAGGAGGGCTACAGCCACAGCTGTGAGAGCCTCCATCTCAACCCCAGTCCTAGCTGTGGTCTTCACCCTACACCAGACCTCAATGCAGCTGTGGCCCAGCTTCACCTCCGACTCAACATGCGTTATCGGTAGAGGGTGGCAGAGTGGTATGAGCTCAGGTGTCTTCTTAGCTGCCATGACAGCAGCAAGCTGAGCTGCCTGCAGAGGGTCCCCCTTCTCAACCCTCCCACTCTTTATGAGCTCAACTGTCTCAGGCTTGAGCCTTATGCGCCCATATGCCTCAGCCTCCCTATACACCTGAGGCTTACCTGTCACATCTACCATACTAACTTCGGGCATGGCTTCACCTCCTTGAAGTAGGGCTCCCTAAGCCTGACAGCCTCAACAAAAGCCCTCCTGAGCTCCCTGTCACTTGCACCAGACCTCATCAGAGACAGGATGTCCACGAGGTTATCCCCCCTCATCAGGCAGGGCTTGAGCCTCCCATCTGAAGTCAACCTGAGCCTGCTGCAGCTCATGCAGAACAAGCTGTTGTGCATCGGCTTCACAACCTCAACCTCACCACCATCCTTGAGCAGGTACTTCCTCCTGCTGTGCATGCTCCTCACCACAACAGCTTTAGCCCTCCTCCTGAGCTCCTCCTCTATGCCATCTAAGCTGAAGTGGTACCTCCTGTAGAAGCTGTCTGAGCCTGGTGTGCTTGACACGAGCTCTATGAGCTGTAGGATAACCCCCATCCTCCTAGTGAACTCCAGCATCCTCCAGACCTCACTCGTGTTGACGCCCTTGAGGAGCACCATGTTCACCTTAACTGGGCTCAAGCCTGCTTCAACAGCTGCCTCAATCCCATGGATAGCCTTCCTCACATCACCTCCCCCAGTCACCCACCTGTACCTCCTGCCATCTAGGGTGTCTAGGCTCACGTTCACCCTCCTCAGCCCTGCCTCAGCCAGCTCTCCAGCTAAGTCTGCTAGTAGAAGGCCATTTGACACCATCGAGACCTCCTCTACGCCAGGCAGGGAGCTGAGCTCAGCTACAAGCTCAACTATGTCCCTCCTAACCAGAGGCTCGCCACCAGTCAGCTTCACCTTGGTCATGCCGAGCTCAGATGCTATCTTAACTAGCCTAGTGACCTCCTCTAGCTCCATCTCCCCCCTGGGGTTGAGCTCACCCTCCCTGTGGCAGTATATGCACTTGAGGTTGCACCTCTGGGTCACTGAGACCCTGAGGCTGGTCACTGGCCTCCCGTACCTGTCTACTAGAGGCATCAGCTCATCTTCCCAGCCTACCTTAAAACGTTGGCGCTCAGCTGAGGCTACTTGACCACTATGGCAGTGTGGGTGTCGATGACGCCTCCAATCTCCCTGACAGACTCCATGACGCGCCTCAGGATGTCTAGGCTCTCAACCTCCATATACACCACGACATCGTATACTCCTGTTATCTCATGGACTACCTTCTCTCCACTAGCCTCAAGCACGTGCTCTCCCACCTTCTCCTTTATCTCAGCTATGACAGAGTCCTCGCTTCCAGGCTTTACCCTGATGAATATGAAGACCCTCAACTTCACACCACAAGCCCTACGCTCGCTAGCTTATAAGCTTACCACGCTTGCCTGAGCGCAGAAAAGGAGGTCAGACCCTGTAGAGCACCTGCTCGCTTCTGAACATCTTCACCATCGCTACTATCATGGCTGCTAGGAACAGGAGGTTTGACACCAAAGCAAGCCCAGTAGTCCTTAGGGTGAGCTCCCTCAGCACGGCGTCCCTCACAGCTACTATTATGCCCACCAGGGGGGTTGGGGCTAGCTTCTTTATGGTAGATGGGCTGAGGTATGGGACTATTATCACCGGCACTATTATGGCCATGTTGAGGAACCCAAGGTACTGGGTTCCCTCTCTGTATGTCCTGGCGTAGAGGCCTAGCATCATCATCATTGAGCTGCCTATCATGCTCCCCAGGACGACGCCGAAGCCTATTGTAGCCATCTCTTTAAGCCCTATGCTGAACACCGACTGCACTCCAGGAGCTCCCTCTGCAGCAGCCATCTCAGTGAAGAGCTTCAGCTGCACCTTAGATGCTATGGCTAAGCCGACCATTGTGCTGGCTGCAGCAAGCAGCGACAGGGCCCAGACGCCGAGGAACTTCCCAAGTATCAGCTTTATCCTGGGCGCTGGCGCTGTGAGGAGCATCTCCAGGGTCTTCCTCTCCTTCTCACCTGCAGTCGTGTCTATGGCGTAGCTTGCGCCACCCAGAAAGGCTGTGAGCCCGACCATCATAGGTATCATCATTGCCAGCATAGCGACCTGAGGAGGCACAGCCTTAACCGACTCCAAGACCACAGCAACAGGGTTCAGCACGTCCTCTGGGATCCCCTGCTCCCTCAGCCTGACTGCAGCAACCTGCTTCGAGTACGAGTCTACTGTGGTCCTCACTATCGAGAGCCCACTGCTCCCTCTCATGCTAGTTGGGTCCCATATCACCTTGAGCATGGCCTGCCTCCCAGCTCTGATCTTCCTCCCAAAGTCCCTCTCGAACTCCAAGGCCAGGTCGACTTTAGCTGAGGCCACTAGGGCTGTGAGGTTCGCCATAGGTGAGGCCTCGTAGACCAGGGCTAAGCCTGTGGAGTTCAGCATCTCGACAACAGCCTCAGCCTCACTATCCCAGTAGACTGCAGCTATCCTCGGAGGGTTCCTCTTAGGGGACACGAAGTACATTGGGAGGGTCATGAGCACGGGGTAGAGGGCCACTGGCAGGACTATGGTCATCAGTATGGTACGCCTGTCCCTGAGTGCATCCAGGATCTCCCTCCAGGCGACTATAAGGGTGGTAGACCTCAGGGTCTTGAAGGGCTTAGCTAAGACGGTCATCTCCCACCACCTAGCTGCATGAATACGTCTTCAAGCCTCTTCTCCCCCCTCTTCTCAAGGACCTCCCTCATCTCACCTACCTCAACTATCCTGCCCTTATGGATCAAGGCTAGCTCCCTGCACAGCTCCTCTGCCTCATACATGTTGTGGGTTGACAGGATCACAGTCTTCCCGCGAGCAGCCTTCTCCCTGATGAGCTCCCTCACCTCCCTAGCGCTCACCACATCAAGGCCTGTGGTAGGCTCGTCCATGATCAGGACAGGAGGGTCGAATAGGAGAGCTCTTATTATAGCGAGCTTCCTCCTCATCCCCTTCGAGAGCTTGTCAGCTATCACATCCCTCTTGTCAACCAGGTTGAACATGTCGAGGTAGTGGTCTATCCTCTCGACAGCGTCTTCGTAGCTCATCCCATAGAGCCTAGCATAGTACAGGAGGAACTCGACTGGGGTCATCCTGGGGTATATGCCTGTGTCCTCTGGCAAGTAGCCTATCCTCCTCCTGACCTCCATAGGCTGCTTCAGGATGTCGTAGCCTGCTACCCTAGCTGTCCCAGCTGAGGGCTTCAGCAGCGTAGTCAGTATCCTCAGGAGAGTGGTCTTCCCAGCTCCATTTGGGCCTAGAAGCCCGAAGACAACCCCCTCCCTCACCTTGAACGACACCTCATCGAGCGCCTTAAGCTCCCCATAGTACTTGGTGATACCCATGACCTCAATAGCATACATAGGCCACCATCATCAAGCCGGCTTTTAAGTATAACGATAGACGAACAGCCACCAGCCAGCGGACGCTATAGACCGGGCATACAGCTGACAGCAGCTGCACTTAGGCATCTAGTGTAGCCAGCTCGGCTATATGCTCACCATGTACTGGGGCAGCTGGCACCTTAGGCCTTCAAAGCCCTGATGCAGTTCGACCATCAACTAACTTAGAGATAAAGGCCAGGGTGGCAGAGGGCCTCTATGGGGGTAGTTGAACGCAAGCTTGATGGAGAAGTCTTCTGGGTTGTGCTTAACAGGCCTGAAAAGCTCAACGCCCTGAACCTGGAGGGGTGGCGTGGGCTAAAGGCTGCCATGGAGGAGGCATGGTCCAGCAGAGCTAAAGCTGTTGTCGTGACGGGGTCTGGCAGAGCTTTCTCAGCTGGAGACGACATCTACATGATGGCTGAAGCAGAGAGCATAGAGGAGAACATCACAATATTCAGGGAGGTCAAGAGCGTCATAGAGAGGTTCTTAACGCTGGACAAGCCCATCATAGCTGCCGTAAACGGCTTAGCCTACGGAGGGGGGTTCGAGCTCGTGCTCCTCTGCGACCTAGCTGTAGCAAGCAAGGACGCCAAGTTCGCGCTCCCAGAGTGCGGGATAGGGGCATACCCGCCCGTAGCGTCAGCTCTGCTCCCCATCCTGGTCCCTAGGAAGATAGCAATGGAGCTCATGCTGACCAGGAAGGAGCTCACAGCAGAGGAAGCCCACAGGCTAGGGCTCGTAAACAGGGTTGTCCCAGGCGAGAGGCTCCTGGAGGAGGCCAGAAGCCTAGCCATGGAGGTGGCTTCAGTCCCCGCAGCAAGCCTGAGGGCAGTAAAGAAGATGGCAGCAGCCCTCCTATGGCAGCTGAACCTCCCAAGCACCATAGACGAGCTCATAGCCCTCTCTCAGACAAGGGAGTACAGGACAGCAGTCAAAGCATTCACGGAGAGGAGGCGTAAGTGACCTAAGCACTGCCAAGGCAGGGAGATAGAGGGCAGCAGTCAAGGCGCACCCAGAGCGGGGACACAAGTAGCTAGCAGCCTTCAGCCTGCTGCGCGCTGTCTCAGCTGCGTCAGGGCTCTAGCTGCCTCTGCTGCAGCGCTTGTGCCAGCTGGGTTGTGCTGAGGCTTCGCTTGAGGCTGAGGGGAGGAGGCAGCCTGCTAGCTTCTGAACTTGGCTGCTCTGTTCGCTATCATCGCTGCTATGACGCCAGCTGCGACACCTGCATCCACGTTGACTACTGCCACGCCGAGGGAGCAGGACTGGAGCATGGACTTGAGAGCTGCCTCCCCTTTGCCACCTATCCCGTAGCCTACTGAGGTGGGTAGGCCTATGACTGGTATGTCGACCATGCTTGCTACCACTGAGGGTAGGGCTCCCTCCATTCCTGCTGCAACCACTATCACGTCTACATCGTTCTCCACCATATCCCTTAGGGCCTTGAAGACTCTGTGTACGCCTGCTACGCCTACATCGTATGCTGTGTAGACCTCGCAGCCTAGCTCCCTGGCTACGACCTTTGCCTCCTCAGCTACAGGTATGTCAGATGTCCCAGCTGTTATCACACCTACTCTGCCACCTGTCTTCTCTATGGGCGTCCTCCTGGCAACCAGGATCCTAGCTGCCTCATGCACCTCCACCTCAGCATCCCCTAGGGCCTCTTTGACCGACTCCATGTGCTCTCTGCTTGCCCTGCTGACTATAACCCTGCCACACCTGTCTAGTATGGCTTTTGCTATCCTAGCTGTGGCTTCAGGAGGCTTCCCCTCTGCTAGGACTATCTCAGGAACCCCCCTCCTGACCTCTCTGCCGAGGTCGAGTAGAGCTAGGCTGCTGACCTCCTCTAGCAGCAGGGCCTTGATCATCCTCTCTGCCTCATCCACTGAGAGCTCTCCTCTAGCCAGCTTCTCGAGTACACGCCTCATAGGCTACAGGAGGTAGGTTAAGCTTTTAAGCAGGCTGGTATGCTCGAGGGCTGGTGGTGGAGGTGCCTACACTCAGCACTGGGTACATTATAGTCGGCGCGTATGCTGATAAGCTGAGGAAGACCCTGTTCGCTCAGCAGAGCAGCCTCGTGAAGTCCGGTGAGCTAGATAGCAAGGAGCTCGCTAGGGCAGCAGGAGAGCTCAATAGGGTGCTCTTCGACATACTAGTCAACAAGCTCAACCTAGACAAGGGGGATGTGGTCAGGGTGAGAATAGGGTACGAGGTCGAAGACAGGACAGTTAAGTGGAAGTACAGCACACTGAGCATAGAGGCCTTCAGAAGAGTGGACCAGGGCTCCATCGACAAGGTGGTCGAGGAGGCCATATCAGCCGCCTCAGCTGAAGCTGGGGCTAGTGGCTAGCCTCTCTGTAGCCTTCTAGGTCTAGTGTTATGTACTTGTAGCCTAGCCTCCTGAGGTCCCCTGCTATAGCTGGGAGGAGCTCTGCTGCCTTGAGCAGGTGGCTTCTAGCCACCTCTATCCTAGCTATCTCACCGTGGTCTCTCACTCTGATGAGCACTTCCCCCAGAGCTCTCCTTACAGCCTGCTCTGCTGCCCTCACCTTGAAGACCCTCTCTAAGGTTATCTCCTCTCCAGCTGGGATCCTCGTTGCCAGGCAGCTCTCCTGAGGCTTCCCCGCGGTGGGGAGCTTAAGGCTCCTAGCTGCCTCCCTGACCTCCTGCTTCGTCAAGCCTGCCTCAGCTAGGGGGGCTCTGACCCCCAGCTCCCTCATAGCCTTCAAGCCAGGCCTCCTAGCAGTTAGGTCTGATGCGGTGGTTCCGTCCAGGAGGGCTGCTAGCCCCATCCTAGATGCTAGCCTTGTGAGGAGGCTGTACCTGGCCTTCTTGCAGAGGTAGCATCTCTCCTGGGTGTTCTTGGTGAAGCCTGCTATGTTAAGCTCGTTGAAGTCTACTATGACGTGCTTCACTCCAGTGTGCTCAGCTACAGCCCTAGCGTAGTCTAGCTCCCATGGAGGGAGCAGAGGGGAGTTGACTGTGAAGGCGACCACATCAGGTAGGGCTTCAGCTGCTAGCGCTGTGAGCAGGGAGCTGTCTACTCCCCCTGAAAGCGCCACAGCTGCGCTCCCCAGAGATGAAATCAGCTCTTTGGCCCTCCTGAGCTTACTGCTCAAGCTCACCAGCCTTCGCCATAGCCTTCTTCATCACAACCCTCAGGGGCTTGCCAGCTGACCTGGACACCCTCTTCAGGTCATCGAACTCAGGCTTAGCCCTCAGAACCCTGCCAGATAGGTCTCTGGCAACCTTCACCCTTATCCTCTCACCCTCCACCTCTGCCTCCACGAGCTCCCTCTGCAGCACCCTCCTAGAGGACGTGTACACCCTCACCCCCAGGGTTCCTGTCTCCTCTATGACAGCCATGGCTATACGCTCTGCGTCCTCTGGGGCAGCTAAGGCCTTCAGGAGCATGGCAGGCCTCCCCTTCTTGCCGCAGCCATAGAGGGCTATGACATCCTTTGCTCCAAGCTCCATTATCCTCTCTATCGCATGGGACATGAGCTCGCCTGTCACGTCATCTAGGTTAGCTTCTATGACAGCAACCTGGTCTCTCACGAGCATTGGCGTCAGCTCTCCGACTACAACCCTGAGGACGTTAGCCACCTCAGGGTGGTCTCTTGCTCCAGCCCCGTAGCCTACTGCCTCAACCCTCATCTCAGGCTGGAAGCTAGCTGGCTCAGGCCTGAGAGCTGCCAGGAGGGCTGCTCCAGTCGGTGTTGTGAGCTCACCGCCAGCTGGGCCTCCAGCTGATGGGAGACCTGCTCTCCTGAGGATCTCTAGGGTAGCTGGAGCTGGAGCCGAGAACGTCCCGTGGGAGAAGGTGAAGAGCCCCCCTCCTAGGGCTATTGGGCTGCAGTAGACTCTGGAGGAGAAGGCTTTGAGGCTGTCTAGGGCTGCAGCTACCCCAGCTAAGTCCACCACGGTGTCAGGGGAGGCAGCCTCATGCAGGTGCACCTCGCTGGGGTCTACTCCATGCACCTCCGCCTCAGCCTCCACTAGGATTGACAGAGCCTCCATGGCGTACTCGATGGCCCTGCCTGAGCACCCTGCCTTGTTCAAGCCGCGTTCAACCGCCCTCTTGATCTCCTCTACACTGAGCCTCCTGTCCTCTGCCTCAACCAGCAGCCTGCTCGCCCTCACCCCCCTCCTCCTCACTTCAGTGAGCTTAACTGAGGCCTTGACCCCAGCTGAGCTGCATGCCAGCTTAGCTGCCCTCAGAGGCTCTTCTCCAAGCCCTGTGTCAGCTAAGGCTGCTAGAAGCATGTCACCTGATACCCCAGCTAGCCTGCAGTCCACGTATATGCCTCTCATGCTGACCTGCTAGCTAGTGGCGGGTGTAGCTTAAGAGGTTGCACCTAAGCTGCTGCCTGCCTCCACTGCCCTCTGATGTTATCATAGCTATGGTCTGGAGGTTCAGCTCCACAACCTCCCTTGGCAGCGGTGGGTAGTGGAGCTGTGGAGCATACCTCTGGCCTTCTGTCACAACCCATGTGAGGAACTCTGCTAGCGCCCTGGCTTTCTCAGGGCTCTCCTGGACTCTGCACACTATCACATAGGAGAAGCTTGAGATGGGGTAGGATAGCCTCCCTGGGGCATTGACTATCGAGACGTGCTCCCAGCTTTCATCTCCCCTGGGCAGGAGGCCTGCTGCTCCAGCTGCAGCTGCTGATATCGTGGTGAGGTTGGGCTCAACGAAGAAGCCATCCCTGTTCCTTATGAGGGCGGTCTGCAAGCTGCTCTGGATGGCATATGCCAGCTCAACGTAGCCTATGGAGCACTTGCTCTGCCTGACTACAGCTGCAACACCCTCATTTCCCTTCGCAGCTATCCCACGCGCCCCGACCTCTGGGGGGAACGAGAAGGTCTTGCCCCTCCCCACCCTCAGCCTCCACTCCTCTGACACCTCAGATAGGTAGTCTGTGAGTATGTAGGTTGTCCCGCTTCCATCTGCCCTCTTCACTACCACTATCTCCTCATCTGGCAGGTTCAGCCCTGGGTTCACAGCCCTTATCTCTGGGCTGCTCCACTTCCTGACCTTCCCCAGGTATATTGCAGCCAGAAGCTCTCCTGTGAGCTTCAGCCTCCCACCTAGCTCAGGTAGGTTGTAGACAACTGCCACACCACCCAGGGTTACTGGGATGTGAAGGACATCTGGGGCCTTAGCCCTCTCCTCTCTGCTCATTGGGACATCACTTGACCCCCAGTCGACGCTTCCAGCTGTCAGGAGCCTTATCCCAGCTCCGCTCCCCACGCTCTGGTAGCTCACTGAGACCTTGGGGTTGACCTTCCTGTACTCGCTTATCCACCTAGACATCAGCGGGTACTGGAATGAGGAGCCTGCCCCCAGCAGGGAGATCTCTCCCCCGACTCTGAACGTGTAGGCCAGGTAAGCTAGAGCCAGCAGAGCCAGCGCTAGCGCCCTCTTCAACCCAGGTCACCTCTCAGCTCCCTTATCTTCTCAGCTAGCTCGCCTGGAGTCAAGGGAGGTGAGCCATCTAAGCCAGCCTGCCTGTATGCTAAGGCTGGTGAAGGAGGCTTCACACCAGCTTCAGCTAGCAGGTCCAGGTCAGAGAGAACCTCCCTAGCTGGCCCATAGGCGTGCACGAGACCGCTCCTCAGGAGGAGGACCCTGTCAGCTAGCTCAGCTGCGAGCTCAGAGTCCTGTGTAGTGAACACCACAATGCACCCCCTACTCCTATAGGCTCTTATCAAGCTCTTAACAAGCTCCACACCACCCAAGTCTAGGCCTGAGGCAGGCTCATCTAGCAGCAGCACCTTGGGGCTAGCTGCCAGGACCCCAGCTAAGGCAACCCTCTTCTTCTCACCTTGGCTGAGCCTCATGGTCCTCCTGTCTAGGAGGTGGTCTGCTCCAGCCTGCATAGCAGCCTCCCTGACAGCCTTCTCCACCTCCTCTCTGCTGAAGCTGAGCTGCAAGGGGCCTATCGCTATGTCCTCCCGCACTGTCGGGGCTATCAGCTGGTCTTCTGGGCTCTGGAAGAGCACCCCACAGACCCTCCTGTACCTCAAGCCGAGCTCCCTGACATCGACGCCGTTGTAGCACACGCAGCCTGAGCTCGGGTCCAGTAGGCCAGCTAGCAGCAGTATAAGCGTCGTTTTGCCTGAGCCGTTTGCGCCCAGGACTGCTAGAGCCTCCCCTCCCCTGACCTCGAGGCTAACCCCCCTGATAGCCCAGCCTCCACCAGGGTACCTGTAGCCTAGCTCCCTGCATGACAGCAACGTGGAGCCCCTATAGGGTTAGTGAAGCTGCTATTAAAGCTAAGGCCGGGGCTATAGCAGCAAGCGTCGCACCTGGGCTCCCGCTGCAGCAGGCTTCAGGCAGGGGGGCACGCGCCTCCAAGGCGAGCTTCCTGGAGTGAGCCCTGTCAAAGCTCTTGAGCAGGAGAGCTGAGACAGCTGTCGAAGCCCACCTCCAGCTGGCGAGCAGGCCTGTGTCAGCTAGCACCCTAGCCTCTCTTGCCTGAAGGAGCTTGGCCATGTCCCTGATCTGGAGGGGGGCTAGCCTAAACAGCCCCCAGAGGGCCTCCACCATGTGCTTCGGAGCACCTAGAGCTGCTATGCCAGCTATGAACCTGTAGGCTCCAGCGCCCACCACCATAGCTAGCAGCATGGACACTGAGCCAAAGACCCTGGCTACGAGGTGAACAGCCTTGAGCACACCCTCCCTGGTGGCTGTAGCCCTCAAGCCTAAGAGGCTCAAGCTGGCTACAGGCTCTCCAGGCACCATGAAAATGAGGGGGAGGGCTACGGCAGCCATGAACAGAGCCCATGCAGCAGACACCTTGAGGGCCCTCCAGCGCCCCCCGCCTGCGGCGACGAAGGCTATGGCAGCTGCTAGAGCTGGTGCAGCCAGGCTTCTGCTCGCCAGCGAGACTGCTGAGACCGAGGCTGCAGCTGAGAGCACAACAGCTCTGGCGTCAGCCTCAGCCAGCAGGCTCCTCCCAGGGGCCTCTACAGCCTGCATCCACTCTGACAGAGCCTCCAGCACCCTCTGAGCTTCCTTGGAGAGCCTCACTTCCTCCTCCTCACCATGGCGTATGGGATGAGGAGTATCGCCACGCCAACCAGCCCTGAGATGATGTAGCCTACCACGTCGTTGAGCCCTGGGACAGTGTAGTCTGGTAGCAGCCCGC
>QMWA01000032.1 GCA_003661385.1 Thermoproteota archaeon
TATCAAAGTGCAGGAGGCTCATCACAGTAGACCTCAGGGGGACTGGGAAGTCAAGCAAGCCAGACTACCCCTATACCATCGAGATGATGGCTAGAGACTGCATAGCTGTGGTCAGGGAGGCTGGGGAGGAGAGTGTGCATGTAGCTGGGCTGTCGATGGGCGGCATGGTAGCCATCGAAATGGCCTTAATTGAGCCCAAGGCTGTAAGGAGCCTAACCCTCATCTCAACACACCACGGTGGGAACATAGCCCCCTCCCCGAGGGAGGTCTTGAGGAAGCTCACAGCACTGGAGCCAGGTGACCCAAGGGAGGTGAAGAGGGAGAGGCTTAAGCTAGCCTTCAGCAAGAGCTTCATCAGCAAGCACCCTGAGGTCCTAGATGAGATCCTGGACAGGTACTTCAGCTCAGAGACCCCATACTACGCTGTCTGCAGGCAGCTTCAGGCTGTGCTCAAGTTCAATGCTGAGAGGAGGCTGAAGGAGATCAGGGCGCCAACCCTGATCGTAGCTGGAAGCGAGGACATCGTGGTAAACCCAGAGAACTCCAGGATGCTCCTCAAGAAGATACCCCAGTCGAAGCTGGTGGTGTTCAAGGGGGCAGGGCACATGCTAAACGTTGAGAGGGCTGAGGACTTCAACAGACTCCTCCTAGAGTTCACTGGGGAAGTTGAGTCAAATACGGTCTCCTACACGCCCAAAGTCAGGTTCATGTAGGTGACAGCTATGGTGTATGCTAGGATAGTTTCAACAGGGATATATGTCCCTAGAAACGTGTACCCAATTGAGGAGATAGCTAGGATCAAAGGGCTGCCACTAGATGAGGGGATGGTTGAGAGGACTGGAGTAAGGGTGAAGTGTGTCTCAAGCCCAGATGAGACACCAGCATACATGGCTGCTGAAGCATGTAAGATGGCCCTGAGGAGGGCGGGGGTATCACCTGAGGAAGTTGACTTGATAATAGTGGCAACAGATACACCAGAGTACATAACGCCGCCGACTGCAGCTAAGGTCCACAAGCTCCTCGGGGCTGAGGAAAAGCTTACAGGGATATTCGACGTGAACGCCTCCTGCGCCGGCCCAGCTGTCTCCCTTGCAATAGCATCCAAGTTCATAATGACTGAGCCAGAGACCTACAGGAATGTGCTGGTTGCAGGAGTCTATGGGATGACCAGGTTCCTTAAGTGGGAGAACCCAGCTGAAATCCTCTTCTCAGATGGAGCTGGAGCAGCTCTGCTCCAGGCCTCAGATGAGCCAGGCTTCCTAGCCTCAAAGGTCTCTGGGACAGGAAAGTACTACGACTACTGGGGGGTGTACGTGGGTGGAGCCATGGCGCCATGCAACAGCAATGTGAGCAGGGTGCCTGAGCTGAGGGAGGTAGCTGAGCCTAGGGAGCAGTACCTGAGGCTCCTCAAGCCATACCCTCCAGTAAACTACTGGTACTGGCCTGAGCTCGTCAGGGATGTAGTCTCTAAGATAGGCAAGAGGGTGGAGGACATAGACCTTGTAATCTTCACTCAAGTCAGGCTTAGGACGATCATGAAGGTGATGAGTGAGCTTAAGCTCCCACCTGAGAAGACGCACTGGGTGATGCACAAGTACGGGTACACAGGGTCAGCCTGCATATTCCAAGCTCTACACGATGCAGTTGAGGAGGGGAAGCTCAAGAGGGGAAGCCTGCTAGTCATGGTTAGCTCAGGTGTAGGCTTACAGATGGCCTCAGTAGCCTTCAGATGGTAGCCACAGGATCTGAGGGCAGGCTGTGGTGGCAGCAGCCTCCAGGTGAGCTACCTCCTCTCCTGTAGCCTACACTTCTCTAGGAATCCTAGGAGCAGGGTGTTCACTGCCTCATGTCTCTCAATGATGACAGCATGCCCTGAGCCATGGACTATATGCAGCTCTGAGCCAGGTATCCCCTCACTTATTATCCTAGAGTAGAGTGGAGGCTTCACTCTATCTAGCTCAGCTGCCACGACCATGGTTGGAGCCCTTATGCCACCCAGCTTGGGGGTTAGAGGCTCCCTTTCAAGTGTTTTGAAGCACCTCAGCAGCCTTACAGCCGCGTCGAAGTCGAAGCTCCTGTAAACTGATGTGAGCCTCCTCCAGAGCATGCTCCAGTGCTCCTCCAGGAACCTATCTGAGTACACGTCGTTTATCCAGCCCAGTATGAACTTCACAGGGTCCCTTGTCTCAGCTGCAGCAATCCACCTGTCAGTTAGGAGGCTGAGCGGCCTGCGTATCTCACTTACAGACGCTATGATGGATAGGCTCCTAACCATCTCAGGGTACTTGAGAGCGAAGAACATGGCTATCTCACCGCCATATGAGGTCCCTATGATGTGAGCTCTCTCAGCTTCAAGGTGCTCTAGGAGGGCTCTAAGGTCCTCGACGTGGCTGCTGAAGGTGTACTCGCCAGGAGGCTTGCTGCTCCTCCACTGCCCCCTACAGTCATGTAGTATAACCCTATACCTCCTTGAGAGCACTGTGGACTGGAAGCTCCAGCTCTCAGTGCTCATGAACACGCCATTAACCAGGGCAACAGGGTCTCCCTCACCATGAACCTCATAGTACAGCTTAACCTCCCCAGTATCCAGGTACAGTCAGCTCACCTCCCTCATGAACTTGAGAGCTAGCTTACTGAACAGGGAGGGGTTCTCTATGTGGGCTAGGTGCCCGACTCCACCCAAAACCTCCAGCCTAGATGAGGGGATGAGCTCAGCTATCTGCCTAGAGTACCTTACTGGGAGGAGCTTATCCTCCTCTGCTGCAGCCACTAGGACTGGAGCCTCTATGCCAGGTAGCTCACCTGATATGTCTAGTGCCCGGAAGCTCTTGGCCAGCTCAAGGAAGGCGTCGAAGTCGATCCTCTCATACCTCAAGGCCTCAGCCTCAACCCTACTCCAGCTTGACTCCAAGAAGCTATCTGAGTAGATGTCTGGGTAGACAGCCTGGAATAGGTACCTGCCACTCCTGAATCGAGCTGCCATAATCCACCTATCAACCCTAGCCTTAAGCGGCCTGTCAGCTCTGCAGGCTGAGCACGCCGCGACAACGCCTCTAACAGGGTTCCTGGCGGCATAGAGGAGCGCGACAGCCCCACCGTAGCCTACTCCAATGAGGATCGGGTCTCTAAGCTCTAGCTCAGCTGCAAGCGCCTCGAGATCCCTGCAGTGCCTCTCTATGCTGTAGCTCTCCCTGGGCTTACCAGACCTCCCCTGCCCCCTCAGCTCCACAGCCACAGCCCTAAAGCCAGCATACCACTCAATCTGAGGCCTCCAGTCCTCCACCCCACCCAGGATCCAGCTCAAGAGGACTATAGGCTTCCCCCTGCCATGCTCCTCATAGTACAGCTTAACCCCCACATCAGCATAGGGCATAGACATCACCTGCTAGTAGCTGTCCTCAGGCTTCCCATACAGCTCAGCTAAAGCAGCCCTAGAAACCTTCCCAAGAGGGCTCTTAGGTATCTCATCAAGAACCTGAAGGTACTTCGGTATCTTATACCTTGCTATCTTCCCCTCACAGAACTCAGCCAGCTCCTCTTTAGTCAGCTTCTCCCCCCTCCTCAAGACCACAAGAGCCTTAGGGACCTCACCCCACTTCGGGTCTGGGACACCTATCACCACAGCCTCCTCAACCTTAGGGTGAGCCAGCAGAACCCTCTCAACCTCCTCAGGGTATATGCTCTCACTCCCACTCCTTATAACATGCTTCCTCCTCCCCACGACATAGAAGTAGCCTTCATCATCTCTCTTCACGACATCCCCGGTGTGAAGCCACCCTCCTCTCAAGGCTCTCTCAGTCTCCTCAGGCATCCTCCAGTATCCACCGAATAAGGAGGGGCCTCTAAGCAGGAGCTCACCTTCCTCACCTGGTGAAGCCTCCACCTCACCATCCTTAACGACCCTAGCCTCGACAAGCAGGTTAGGCTTCCCAATGGACCCCATCTTCCTCTCAGCATCCCATGGGTCTAGAGCGAAGACACCTGGCCCCATCTCAGTCATCCCAAACCCCTGCTTCTGGACAACACCCTTCTTCATCACAGCCCTGATAAGCTCAGGGGTCAAGGCAGCTCCACCACTCGTTATCCACCTGACTGAAGTGAAGTCAGCCTCCCAGAACCTAGGTGACTCAACAAGCATCTTGAGCTGAGCTGGAACGAGGAAGAGGAAGGTAGGCCTCTCCCTCTCAACCAGCTCTATAAACCTGTCTACACTCCACCTATGCATGATGAAGTTCACCCCACCATAGAGCAGCAGAGGAAGCGTGTATGTGTACCCCCCGATGTGGAAGAGGGGGACGGCAGTTATGGTAGCGCCACCAGGCACAGTCAAGTCCCTAAGAGTGTTCAAGGCATTCCAGAAGACCATCCTATGGGTGACAACACCCCACTTAGGCCTCCCAGTAGTCCCACCAGTCTGCAGCAGCATCACAGGGTCTTCAAGCCCAACAAGCTCAGGGCTATCATCTCCACCCAAGTCAACAGCCTCAAGGTAGCTTACAGAAGGCCCAAAGCCCCCCTCACCTATGTGGACGAGCTCACGTACACCGAGAGACTCAGCAACAGCCTTAGCCTTCCTGGCATGCTCCCCCTCAAAGAAGAGGGCCTTCGGCTGCACGTCACCAGCTAGGTCAGTGAGCTCAGGAGCAGCTAGCCTGACGTTAAGAGGAGCGAAGATAGCTCCAATCCTAGAGCAAGCGAAGAGAACCTCCAAGACCTCAACCCTACCCCAAGAGAGCATAGCTACAACATCCCCCCGCCCAACACCAAGCTCACTACGCATGTACCCAGCGACACGTCTAGCTCTCTCACTAAGCTCCCTGAAAACCACCCTCCTAACCCCCCCGGCAGCGTCGTCAGCCAAAGCAACCCAGCTTGGAGAAAGCTCAGCTCTCCTCTCAATCCAGGTATTAATCCAAAACCCCTCAAACGGAACAGCCCCACCCACCTACACCACCACAACCCCACACAGCAAAACAGGAATAAACCTGACGCCAGCAGATAGCAAGGAAAACAAAGGTGAAGACGCAACAAGCCATATGGAACACAGCCAGCTAAGCACAACAGCAAAACCCAAGGGCCCAGGTTCCATGCTGCAAGCTGAAGCTAAAGCCGCCATCCAGCTGACAGGACGCCTACAGCAGCGCTAGCGGACAAGGAAGCACACACGACTCAGGTAGAAGCTAGCAGCCTAAGCTGAGCGCTTTACAGCTCCTTCACCCCAAGATCCTTAGCTCATGCAGCTCCTAGAGGCTCTTGCCTGCTATACCTGTGAAGAGAGGTGCTTGCTGAGTGTGCTTGCTTTAACATGGCTGCCACCTTCGGCTAGCACCTCAGGTCTGCTCTCCACTGTCTTGAGAAGCTGTGTTATGCGGTGTGCCAGCGCCCACGCCATCAAAAAGCCTAGCATTAAGCAGCAAGAGCAGCCAAGCACACAGGCTAGCTTACAGGCTCAGCCAACTCGACCTCTTATCGAAGCTCTCACGACGCTCTGTGCGGCTTAAGCTCGGAGCCTATGGCCTATGGTGCTGCCTAGCTTTAGCTGCTAGATCTGCATGCTTCTTCAGGCTTTAGCTGCTGCAGGCTGTTAAGCTTTCATCTAGAGCAGTAGCGGGCAGCATGGTCCACACTACTTGGACTGGTATGTGGATCTAGCACGCTTTAAGCGTAAGCTTTATATGCTATGTGGTAGGTGTCCTGTGGGAGGTAGGATATGGAAGCTTTGGTGTACATGGATGAGAAGGGGCGTATACTGATACCAAAGGAGCTGAGGGAGAGGAGCGGATACAGGGTGTTTAAGGCTAGGGTAATGGGTGATGGAGCCATAGTCCTGGAGCCTCTAGGTGCAGCTGTAAGGAAGCTTGGGGGGAAGTACAGGGGGTTGCTGAAGGCTGATAGCATGGAGGAGCTTGAGGAGGTGGAGGAAGAGTACTTGAGGCGTGAGGGTAGGATATGATCAGCCAGAGGATCTTGCTTGATGCAGACGTGTTCATATCATACCTGGTTGGCAACAGCCTGTACAAGCAGAGCTCAAAGGTCATCAACACCGTCCTGAAGGGCACCACCAGGGCATACACATCCTCTGAAGTCTACAACGACATCACTGCAGCCCTCAGAAGCAGTGGAGTAACGCTACCAAAGGTCATAGAGTTTATAGAGGACATAGCTGCAATCCCACATGAACCCCTACCTGTCACTTCTGAGATAGCAGCTGAAGCCCTGAGGCTATACGAGAAGCACCATGGGCCTAGGAAGCTCCACTACTTCGACTCATATCACATAGCCACAGCAAAACACTACAACCTACCACTGGTGACAAGCGACAGGTACATCATAGCACACGCTAGAGAGCTTGGAATCAAAGCAGTAGACCTCAGAAGGGTATGAAGCTGCTGCCAGCTGCGCTGGCAGCTACCCCTCTAACACTCAGCTAGCTGCCCATGGCCTCCACTCAACGGAGATGCACTAGCTATACTCTGCAACCTGCTACCCACCTGTAGGAGGAGCTGGAGGAGTGGCTGGCGGAGCTGGTGGAGCTCTTGGAGGCCTAGCTCTCCCCTCTTCTCCCTCCCCCCCCTCTCCCCCTCCTCTCTTCTCTCCTCCCTTCCTACCCTCTCTCTTCTCCTCTCCCTTCGCCTTGTGCTCTTGCTGTGCTGCTGGTGGGCTTGCAGGTGGCTTCTCTGGAGGTGTGGTTTGTGGAGGCCCTTTTGGAGCGCACTTCTTCACGGCTTCCTCGGCTACTTTCTGGAGGTCTATAGGGCACTTCCACCCTCTTCTTGCCATCTCGCCTCCTATAGCTTTTCCTTCCTCAGCGAAGGAGAGGGCGAGCTCTCTTAGGCTTTCAGCGAGCTCCCATGCCTGCTCCCTCAGGTCAGCTGCCATGTCCATGCTTACTTCAGCGAGCTCTCCTCCAAGAGAGCCTACTACGATGCCTATTGCCCTCATCTCAGCTGCCAGCACGGCCATTTCAGCCAGGAATGCGTCTAAGGTTATCTCACCGCTCTGGAGTGCTTGGATTAAGCTGAGCCTCCTCTCTCTGACCTCTGCTAGAGTCTGCAGCAGCCACCTATGTCTCTCATCTATCACACTGAGCTTCTCCCTGTGTGCTGTGAGGACTGTCATAGTCCTCTCTAGGATGAACTTGTGGATTAAAGCCTGCCTCTCTGCAATGAGCTCATGGAACACTATGGAGATCTCCTTGCCCAGGGGAAGGGTGTTGTCTTGGGCAGCAGCTAAGCAGCTGCACAGGCTGGCTGCGAGCACTAGTGCTAGTGTTGCACCCGCTGCTCTCCCAGCTGTATGCATCTTCTCCACAGCACCACCCCTGTGCTCTCTGGCTTAGCCTGCTTTTAACGGTTTCTACGCCCTGGCGGCTTAGCTGGCGTCCTGAACTGTTCAATAGAGTTCATTTCTGTTCAATTGTGTTCAGTGTGCTTCAGCAGCTGCAGTGGAGCCGCCTACCTCAGGTACACTATGTTCTGTCTGCCTACTCTCCTCCTGTAGACCAGCCCCCTCCTCTCAAGCTCGCTGACAACCATGCTGACCTTGGCCTTGGAGAACCCTGTCAGCTCAACTATCTTTGACTGAGGTAGTGCTCCACCATGCTTCTTGAGGAGCTGGATGACAAGCTGGTGTGCAGCTAGAGCAGGGGAAGCAGGCAGCTTCCTCCTCATCCTAGTGAGGGCTAGCGCTGCTGACGTGGCTAAAGCTGCTACTGCAGCTAGGACGTACGGGAGCATGCCTTCTAGGCGGCGTTCCGTGCTAGCTGGAGCCCCAGCCAGCTCTACGACTACTCTAGGCTCTCCTGCTCCAAAGTCTCTTCTCCCATACCATATAAGCTCTCCACCCCTCACCTGGTCTTGAGGAGGTGTAGCTGCTACCACTGTGGAGTGAGGGGGGAGCTTGATGATCAAGACATCGTCTCTCGAGAGGTAGAAGCCTCCTTCAAAGACATCTCCAATGACGACCTTGCTGTCCTCTACCCTAGCAAAGCCTCTCCAGTAGAACTCGTAGCGGATGACCCCATAGAGCCCTGTAGCAGCCTGGACCTTCCCGACCACTATGTTGAAGTCTGCAGCCTCCATGGAGCGTCCTGTGACGATGACTGCTCTCTCAACTATGCTAGTCATCTTCTCCTCGAACTCCCTGAGGTGTGAGGACAGGTTCTTCTCAAGCTCTGCAGCATACTCGTCGAATGCTCTCACTGCTTCATCGTCCTGTAGTAGCATCCTTCTTTCCACAACCCACTTAGCTCCTCCCTGCTCGTCTACAGTGATTATGAAAGCTGTTGAGAAGCTCCACCCAGCCTCCGGCTGAGTAGGCTGCCACATGAAGCTGACAGCAACTAGAGCTAGGAGAGCTCTTCCAGCTAGCACGTAAGCCACCTCACTGAGATAGCTGCCCTAGTATCTAGGCCTAGCTCATATATGAGCCTCAGCGTGAGCAGCGGGGTATGCTGCCACATGCTAGTGTGCATCTAGCTGCAGAGCATCTGACCTGGAGCCTTAGGCTCTGAAGGCTACCTAGGGCAGCTAGGCTGTAGGCTGCACGTAGCCTACTGGCACATTCTCTCTCACGTGCTCTACAGTCTTCATCCCAGGTATCACTGTGTGTATCCTCTTGTCTTCTAGCAGGGGCTTGAGCAGCTCTCTTGGCTTAAGCCACTTAAGCATCCTACCTCCTACGAAGGGCTTCTTCACGATGACCCCTACGTCATTCTCCTCAGCTAGGTCCAAGACCTCCTCTATAGCAGTCCCCATGTAGAGTATGTTGTATGAGACCTGTACCACATCGAACTCACCTGAGAGTATGGCTAGGGCTATGGTCTTAGCTTCAGCCACGGGGTCCACACGTACTCTGAGGTCGAGCGCGCCATGCCCGCCTGTTATCCCGATGTACCTCACCAAGCCAGAGTCTCTGAGCTCCTTGACCGCCTTGAGAGCTCCATTAGCCCCCATCACAAGCTTGAGGGTGCTGGGAGAGCTTACCGAGTGGAGCTGGATGATGTCTATTGCTGGGACGCCAAGCCTACGTAGGCTCCCCTCTACGTCTGCCCTAGCCTTAGCTGCTCTCCTCTTGGCAGTCTTGGTTGCAACATACACTCTGCCACCATAGCGTCTGAGAGCTTCTCCAACAACCCTCTCACTTGCTCCCTTACCGTAGTTTGCAGCTGTGTCAACGAAGTTCACGCCCAGCTTAAAGGCCTCAAGCAGAGCCTCAGCTTCACGCACCCTCCTCAGAGGAGCCCCACCAAAGCCTATGACAGAGACCTCAAGCCCAGTACGCCCAAGCCTCCTCTTAGCCATCTTACCTCCAGTAGTGAGCTCGGAGGAGAGCCTAAGCTTAGACAGCAGGAAAGCTAGAGCAGCTGCACCACCAGCTTTAAGAAAGCACCTCCTACTCAGCAAGACATCACACACTAGACCAGCTGACAGCCGCAGTTAAACCTTATGGAAAAACAGTCCATGAGCTGGCAGCTCGCCTAGACGCCAGCTCCAGCCCTGGAGAGCCTGCTGCATCTGAGCTGCTAAACCTCATGCGCGTGGCAAAATAGTGGGGGGATCAGGGACTGGAGGCAGTGGCGGTATTGGAGGTGGCAGTGCCAGCATAATTGACTGGCTTTGCCAGCTTATTTCAGCTGGTGTTGTTCCACGTAATTCACGCAGCGTGTGGGCTGCAGCTAGCTTGCTGCTCCTCTCAAGCAGGTTAGCTGGATGTGCTGGGCTGGGCGCAGCTGGAGGCCTAGCCTACCAGCTGGCTGAGGGCTGCTGAGCTGTCTACTGGATGCTAAGCTGGAGCAGTATGGCGCACTAGCTAGGGGAAATAGGCTTTAGACTGGAGGCTTTAGCCTAAAGCAGGCGTGTCAGCAACCTTTAAATACGTAGAGCGTTTGCCACTGCCGTGGGTGTAGTCGCCCTCTGTGGTCAAGCTGAAGGCTGCTTCTCTCAGAGTAGGCGTCGTGGTGTACTCTCCAGAAGGCTTATGGGATGATGGCAGCGTGTGGTCTCCTAAGCTCATCTGCAGGAAGCCCAGAGCTGGTGTAGCTCTCGAGCTGAGGTCTCTAGGGGTGTGCCTCGCTTCCGTCTGGGGGCAGCTTACACTGCCCTATAGGAGCGTGGGTGAGCTCGCTAGCAAGGCTAGGGAGGCAGCTGAGCTAGCTGCTTCAGCTGTGCTAGAGGAAGCTAGGTGCCTGGGGTGCTCCAGGTCAGGTCTGCTGTGTGTAAGCCACTTTACTGGAGGCTGCAGCAGCAGTGTGGCATACAGGCTGACTGCTCCATGGGCTAGGCTGCGTGTTAAGGGCTTTAGGTGCAGGCTAGGCATGGGCTTAGGGTACGTGTCTAGAAGTGGGATCACAGTCTGCACTCCCTTAGTAGGAGGTGTAGTGGGGAGGAAGCTGAGGAGGAGGGTTAGAAGGGCGCTGAGGCATGTCGCTGAGCTAGCTGGGTGCGTTGAGGCCTTGACGAAGGTCAGCAGACTTCCTAGCAGGCTAGGAAGGCTCAGCAGGCTCCTGGATGCTGTCCTATGTGAGCTGAACCCAAGGTACGTCAGGCTGAAGGCGCCACCGCTTCTCTCAGAGGCTTATGGAGCTTTTGCCTCGGCTAGAGGAGTCTACTCAGCTTACAGAGCTGCAGTCAGCATAGTAGTCTCTAGGCTGAGCTTGTGGCATGCTCCAGTTCTCGAGGCGTCTGTCAGGAGAGCACTGGAGCAGGGTGTTAGAGCAAGCTACGCGCTAAGGCTGTTTGAGGAGGCTAAGGGGGTTGAGCTGAGCGAGCTGGATGCTATAGTAGAGAAGCTAGGTGAGCTAGAGCACAAGATCCTGATGTGGCTTGCAGTAAAGCATGTGGATGATGCAGGTGAGGCTAAAGGGAGGTTCACTGGAGTTCTCAGCAACCACGTGAGCAGACGTGGCGTAGAATGGGTCCTCGAGAGCATAAGCTCAAGGAAGCCTAGGATCGGCCTCACTGCACCAGAGCTGACAGAGCTGCTCTCACTAGGAGACAGGAAGCTCCTCTACAGGAGCAAGGGACCCTTAGCTAAGCTCCAGTCCAAGGGGCTCATCAAGGCAGTTAAAGCTAGGAAGCTTAGAGGAGGAAGCTACGTGGCTGCCTACACACTCAACTTAAGGCATGTGGTCTGCAGGCAGCTTGCATCTAAAGCCGCTTCAGCTGCCATGGAGGAGCTTAAGCTAGACCTCCTATGGTAGAGCTTACTGATCTAAGCATTTGGCTGCAGCTGAGCTGCATGTGGGCTGCTGTAGGCTTGCTGCCGGCTTAGCTCAGCCCTCTAGCTCCTTTCTCAGCTCTCTAGCCATTATCTTGATGTCCTCTTCGCTTAGCCTGCCGTAGCTTATCCTCATCCACCTTGGGCTTCCGCTGAAGCCTTCTCCTGGAACCACCCCGATGCATGCTTCCCTGTCTTCTCTGAGGAGGGAGTCTGCTAGCCTTATTGTGTCTTCTATCTTGGGGTGTGTTGTGTAGATGTAGAAGGCTCCCCTTGGCTCGATGAACTTGAAGCCTAGGCCTCTGAGCTCTTCAGCTAGCATGTCTCTCTTACGCCTGTAGTACCTTCTTACCTCCTTGAAGTAGCTTTCTGTAGCCTTGCGCATGACCTCAGCGTACACTATCTGGGAGATGTCTGCTACCCCAGCTGTCGTGTAGTACACTACCCTGGCTGCCTTGTCAGCTAGCTCCCTTGTCTGAGA
>QMWA01000033.1 GCA_003661385.1 Thermoproteota archaeon
CAAGCTTTCACCTCTCTGACAGCCTTATCAAAGTGAACACTAGTATGCATAGGGCTAGCAGGGGTATGGTCAGGGCTTTAGCGTAGGCTAGCCCATAGGTGTTGAACCACTCTACTATCAGGATGTTCACTGTCTTCGGGTAGTATGCTACGATGAGCAAGGCTCCAACCTCGCTTACTGCTCTAGCCCAGCTCAGGAGGGCCCCGGTGGCTATGCTCCTCCCGGCTAGGGGGAGGCTTATGTAGGTGGACACCCTGAGTGGTGTTGCACCTAGGGTTCTGGCTACGTGCTCTAGCATGGGGTCTATGGACTTGAAGCCGTCCTTAGCTGAGTCGACTAGGAATGGAGCTGACACGTAGGCCATCGCTAAGACCACGCCAGCTAGCCTGTCTTCTATCGCTAAGCCAGCTTGAGCTAGCAGCGAGCCCACTGGAGCTCTGGAGCCATAAGCTACTAACACCAGGACTCCTGCTACAGCATGCGGCAGAGCTAGGGGGAGGTCTACTATGGCCTCCACTAGCTGCCTCCCCTTGAACTGGCATCTAGCTAGGAGGTATGCTAGTGGGACGCCTACTGCTGTCAGGACTAGGGTGGAGAGAGATGCCGCTACCAGGGTGTTGGCGAAGGCCTCTAGCACCTCTCTCTTGGCTACTGAGCTCGCTACAAGCTGGTAGTCTGCTGTCACAGCTGTAAGCAGCAGAGGAGCTAGGAGGAAGAGGACCACCAGGGAGCCTGCTGTGGAGAAGAGTACTAGTGTGGTCTTGTCTAAGGTCAGCTGCACCACCATCTCCCTGCGTGCTAGAGGATTATAGCTCTTGTCTACTGAGGTACAGCAGAGCGCATACTGAGTGGTACTCTCACCTATCATCTCAGCTGCCTTCAGCTCTCCACGATCCCCGTGTACGTGGCCTGCACCGCGATGAGCTGCCGCCTGTGGCCACTATGTCTACTCCACCTCAGCTCCTCGGATGGTGGGCATATGCCAGGCAACTGAGCTACTCAGCTCCATAGCCACTTGATCTTGTAGCTTGAGGCTGCTTCAGCTATGGCCTTGGCTCTAGCTGGGTCTACTGGGTTCTCTGTCTTGGCTTCTTGCTTGGCTGCAGTCCCCACTATGGCTCCATCACATATGCTCAGGATCTCTTGGATGTTTGAAGCTGTCACCCCGCTTCCAGCCAGCACAGGCCTGCTCACAGCACCCTTCACTACTCTGGCGGCCTCTAGGCTAGGTGGCTCCCCTGTTGCCTCCCCGGTGACTATTATGGCGTCAGCTAGGCTCCTCTCAGCTAGGTCTCTGGCTGAGTGCTCCAGCGGCCTCTCCACTAGTGGCCTGGCGTGCTTGACCCTGATGTCAGCTAGGACCTTGATGTCAGCTTGGAGGCTACGCCTCATCCTCATGAGCACATGGGCTTCAGGCTCGATCACGCCCTGGTCTGTAGCGTAGGCCTCAGATAGCACGTTCACCCTGATGAACTCCGCTCCAGCTGCAGCAGCTACAGCTAAAGCTGCTAGGGAGTCGTTCCTTAGGACACTCACCCCAACTGGGATGCTGACCTCCTCAGCTACCCTGGCTACGACCACGCTCATCGAAGCCACTGTCTCAGGTGGCACTCTACGAGGGTAGTAGGGCTTGTCACCGTAGTTCTCGACTAGGACTGCTGTGAATCCTGCTTCAGCGTACTTGAGGGCGTCGCCTACAGCTCTCTCAGCTATCTCCCTCACACTCATGCTCCAGAGCGGAGCACCAGGTAGTGGAGGGAGGTGGACTACACCGATCAAGGCCTTCAACAGCACCCCCAGAGCTCTAGCCCATGGCTTAAATACAAGCAGCTATGTAGCTGGGCATGCTATTCGAGAGGGACCCGAGGTTCAGGAGGGTGGTTGCAGCAGCTAGGGAAAGGTACCCTAAGCTAGCTTCACATGGCTTCAGCCACGCACTCAGAGTGCTGGGGAACGCGATGGCTATAGCTGAGAGGGAGGGGGGAGATAGGCTTGTGCTCGCTTTAGCAGCCATACTACATGACATAGCCTACTCAAGAGAGCTCAAGGAGGGCGTAGACCACGCTGAGGAGGGAGCTAAGGAGGCTTATAGGCTGCTCCAGCAGGCAGGATACAGCAGGGAGGTGGCTGAGAGGGTTGCTGAGGTGATAAGGGAGCACAGGTTCAGCTCCAGAGCTAAGCCAAGCAGCCTTGAGTCAGCTATACTGCAAGATGCTGACAGACTGGATGCAATAGGGGCAATAGGCATAGCTAGGGTGTTCGCTAAGGCCGGGGAAGACGCTAGGGAGATATATGACCCAAGTGAGAAGCCTGGAGAGTACACCAGGGGAAGAAAGACATCTGCCGTGACGCACTTCCACGAGAAGCTCCTCAAGATAGCTAGCAGCCTGAACACCAAAACCGCTAGGGAAATCGGGGAGAAGAGGCATGAGTTCATGCTCCAGTTCCTAAGGCAGCTTGAGGAGGAGGTTAAGGCAGCTAAGTGCATGCAGCTAGCCCTCTAGCAGCCTGGAGGATGGCAGCAATCCTGGGACGCTAGCAGCCTCCAAGGACGATATCCCACGCTCCAGAGCTCGAGGCTACAAGGGCACGGTGCTAGTTCACGGTGGAGTATACTAGGAGAGCCTCCTCATAGAGAAGTCGGGGGCTCTGATACCGTTGGACGCCGTGGAGAATGAGACTGTGGCGTTGGATGAGCAGATAGGTCCTCAAATGGCATAGAGCTGAGCAGATCAGGCTAGCTTAGCAAGCTGAACTAAGGGCAGCTACTTCACCCTCTTCAGGACTATAGCTGGGACTATCCTTGAGACCCCGTCTATCTTGCTGTACTTTGTGTATATGAGCTTTGTCAGCTGGGTTGTGTCCCTGGCCCATACCTCTATGATCAGCATGTGCTTCCCTGTCGCAGTGAAGACTTTTCTGACCTCATCGAACTCAGCTAGCTTCCTCGCTACATCCATACACTTGCTGGGCTCGGTGTCCACCCCTATGAGGGCTACAGCCTTGTAGCCCAGCTTCTCTGGGTCAACGTCTATAGTATACCTCTTGATCACCCCCTGGCTCTCAAGCTTCCTGACCCTCTTCCTCACAGAAGACTCGCTTATCCCAAGCCTCCTAGCTATCTCGACGTAAGGCGTGCGAGCATCTGACTCTAGTATCCTTAAGATGACATGGTCTCTGCCATCCATCCCAATCTCCACTCTTAGGTACTATACCCAAGCATTATAAACATGACCCTAATACGGTGTGATACCGCACCCCAGCCAACGATCTCAAAACGAATACAGCAGGCAATGCTGGGATAGAGCAGGCTGAGCCCATTGAGCTGCTTCAGCTATCTGCTGCATACGTACAGGCTGGCTAGCAGACAGCTGGCTGCGGGCGCAGAAAGCCTAATAGGGGCTGTATGGTGCTTCTCCAACTAAGCCTCAAGGCTATGGCTTAGGGGGAGCTTTGTGTAAGGCTTGAGTTCAAGCAGGTGCTTGAGGCTCTTGCTCAGAAGCAAAGTTTAACTATGGTGGTGTTGGAGCCTATGCTCATGTTCGCTATAAGCTTCATACTGTTCATGGCATACTTTACATCTGCTAGGATAGGCAGGAGCAGAGTTGGGCCTGTGGGGGCTTATAGCATGGCTTTCAGGGGGGTGCGTTTCCGTGGCTCTAGCTCAGGTTGCAGCTGAGGCCTTGGCTTCGCCTGAGGCATGCAGTAGGGGAGCTGGGCTAGCCTTGGCTTTGGCTGTAGCCTGGCGTGTAGTCGGCCACATGAGGGGGCATGGTGGTTAGTTGGCTAGCATATACCTCTATGCTGTGGCTGTGAAGAACATGAGGGGAGTCCTCTACTCTAGGAGCTCAGCTAGCGAGCTCAGGGAGAAGGCTAGGTGGCTAGCGAGGAGGTTCAGGTATAGGAGCATTGGGGTGACGAAGTGGCTCCTCAGGGAGTACAGCGACGTTGCTGAGCTCAGGAGGAGGCCCTTTAAGGCCATCAAGCCCCCTACAGCTGAGGCTAAGAGGGTCCTTGAGGCAGCTGGGAGGCTTGGGCCTGCAGTTGAGCACGCTGTAGCAGCCTCACTGTATGTATCCCCTTTGATCATAGCTGGAGAGGAGGGGTTAGGGGAGCTCAAGCCCTACGTGGTAGCTGAGGTCAAGTGTAGCAGGGAGCTCTCTGATCGGGAGTGGAGGCTTCACTTCAGGATAGCAGACTACGCTGTGCTAGATATGGCAGAGTGGGCTATTGAGAGCACTAGGAGGGCAGTTGAGGGCATTAGATCTGGTGGGGGTTTAAGTGAGGTTGTTGAGGAGAGGAAAGCCAGGGTTCAGAGGGACTTGAGGAGGTACTGGAGGATCTCCGAGGAAGAGGGGAGGACTGTCGTAGCCTACATAGACCTGCTAGCTGCCTGCAGGAAGCTTCCCCTCGACTTGGAGTGGGCTACACCTGCTCTCTCTGTTGTGGCAGCTGTCATAGTGTAGAGTCGAGGTATAGCATGAGTATGAGGCCTGCTATGAGCCCGTAGCTTGCAGCCCTCTCCCTACCTAGCCTGTGCGTCTCTGGTATGATCTCATCACTTACTACGAACAGCATGGCGCCAGCAGCAAAGCCCATTGCATATGGCAGCAGAGCTCGCGCTGCTGACACTGCTATGGCGCCAGCTAGGCTAAGTGGAGCCTCGACAAGCCCTGATGCCACAGCTATCATGTAGGCTCTAGGCCTGCTCTCCCCCTCTGAGAGCATGGAGAAGCCTACAGCCAGGCCCTCTGGGATGTTCTGCAGCCCTATAGCCGCCATCACCGCTAGCGCCACATGTGTGCTGCCGGATGCGAAGGCTACACCCACAGCTAGCCCCTCCGGCATGTTGTGTAGCGTCATGGCTAAAGCCAGCATCCACGTCGAGCTCAGCCTAGATGGCAAGCCCTCTCTGCCTATCACTACATGGAGGTGGGGTGTCACATAGTCTAGCAGGCTCATGGCTAGTGCTCCAGCTAGCACACCAGCTAAGGCAGCTGCCACGCCTCCAGCCTCTATTGCAGGCTGGATTAGGCTTGTGAAGCTTGCTGCGAGCATAACTCCAGCTGCAAAACCCAGGCCAGCGTCACTTAGCCTCCTCGGTGGAGCCTTCAAGAGCAGCACAGGCGTAGCCCCCATGGCATTGAGAGCTGAGGTCACCAGCCCAGCTAGCAGAGCTCCAGCTAAGGGGTGCTCGAGAACTCTAGGCAGCATACGTGGGTTTGGGGCCAGCTTTTATAACTGGGTGGTGGTCTGCTATGGGTTGCGGGCTGTAGTACTGGATGGATATAGTGATGAGCCAGCTGGGCTAGGTGTCCCCCCATACCTGGATGTCTACTCTAGGTACGTTGCTGGAGCAATCTGGTCTGTCGAGCATGCAGCTGAAGTCCTATACTTCACCGTCGACCAGGCTAGAGCTGACTTCAGTAGGTTCGCCAAGGCGGCTAGCAGAGCAGACCTCCTAGTTGTCGTAGCTGGGGTATGTGTGCCAGGGAAGTACCTTGGTGGAGAGCCCATCAGGCTTGAGGAGCTCAAGGCATGGAGCAAGCTAATAAGGGGGCCTGTTAAGGTGCTTGGTGGGCCAGCTGCCAAATTCGGCTTCGGAATTGAGGGAGGTAGGGTAGCTAAGCTGCCATCAGAGGCCTCTGAGGGCTTCGACCTGGTTGCAACAGGCGACGTTGAGGCTGTAGTCTATAGGCTGCTCCAGGAGAATCTCAGAGCTGAGGCAGTTGACCCAGGCGAGGAGAGGCCAAGCCAAGGGTTCATAGCTGAGCTAGCAGTCCGTGGAGCTAAGCTCGTGGTCCAGCACCCATGCTATAGGAGGAACCTGATATGTGAGATAGAGACGTATAGGGGGTGCCCTAGAGCTGTAGTCGGTGGGTGCAGCTTCTGCATCGAGCCCCTCAGGGGGCTTCCCCAGTTTAGGGAGCCGAGGGATGTGGTCAGGGAGGTTGAGGCCCTGTATAAGGCGGGGGTGGAGTTCATAAGGCTTGGGAGGCAGCCTGACTTCTTCACATACATGGCTAGAGGCGTAGGTGACCTTGAGTTCCCTGAGCCTAGGCCAGAGGAGATAGAGAAGCTCCTCGCTGGGATCAGGGCCATGGCCCCTGGGCTGAGGACGCTGCACATAGACAACGTGAACCCTGGGACAGTATACCACCACCCAGAGGAGTCTAGGAGGATAGCTAAAATACTGCTTAAGTACCATACGCCAGGAGATGTGGCAGCCTACGGGATTGAGTCAGCTGACCCAAGGGTAGTCAAGCTGAACAACCTCAAGGTCATGCCAGATGAGGCCTTTGAGGCCATAAGACTGCTCAATGAGGTGGGGGCAGTTAGAGGCTGGAATGGGCTGCCGCACCTCCTTCCTGGAGTCAACTTCGTCTATGGGCTGATAGGTGAGACCAAGGAGACATACGGGCTCAACCTGGAGTTCATGAAGAGGGTGCTAGAGGAAGGGCTGATGGTCCGGAGGATAAATCTCAGGCAGGTCATGGCCTTCCCAGGCACAAGGATGTGGAGCTACGGGGACCAGGTCATCAGAAGGCACAGGAGGCTTTTCCAAGCCCACAAGCTCAGGATGAGGAGGGAAGTAGACCTCCCTATGCTGAGGAGAGTGGTGCCAGCTTGGACCATCCTCAGAGAGGTGTACGTGGAGAAGGCTGGGAGAAACCTGACCTACGCTAGGCAGGTTGGAGCATACCCTATCCTAGTCTGCTGCAGGGAGAAGCTTGAGCTAGGCAGGTTCATGGACTTCACGGTTGTAGCCCACGGCTACAGGTCTGTGACAGGCATCCCACACCCACTTGACCTGAACAAAGCTTCAAGGAGGCTCCTAGAGGACATCCCACTGATAGGCAGGAGGAGAGCATACAGGATAGCAGCCAGGAGGCCTATAAGGAGCCTAAGTGAGCTGGCAGAAGCCCTAGGCAGCAGGAAGGCAGCTGAGAAGCTCAAGCCCTACATAAAGCTTTAAGGCATAAACCCAGGCTCCACCCTCAGCAGCATCTGCCCACACGCAGCCAACTCAGGAGAGCAGCATCTTCTACTGAGCTCAACTGGACACTGGAGCCGAAAGCCCAGTCCACCAGGCCTTAGTAAGCATCCTGAAAGCTGAAGCAAGACGCCTTGAGGAGCTAAGGCTAATCCCATCCTCAAATAGCATTGATAGCATCCTTAAATACTGGCTGTAAGTGATAGGTTATGGGTGATGAGCTATGGTGGCTACCACCATACCTGTAAGCATTGAGACCAAGAGGGAGCTTGAGGCAGTTAAGGGAGATAGGACATGGGATGAGGTTATCAGGGAGCTCCTGCACGTGTATAGGAGAGAGAAGGCCAGGAAAGCCCTGATGGAGCTGAGGAAGATCCCATTAGACATGGAGTACAGGGAGGTGAGGCTGAAATTAGGCTTAAGAGAGTGATGCTCGACACCGATGTCGTGATAGAGGTGGATAAGGGGAGGCTGGAGCTGCCTGATGCCGCATGCTACATCTCAGCCCTAACCCTCTACGAGTACATCAGGGGGAAGAGGGACTACAGGAGAGCTAAGGAGCTAGCTGAGCAAGTGTACTATGTGCTGCCAGTCAGCAACAAGGTGCTGCTCCTCGCGTCAGGGATCTGGAGAAAGCTGAAGACAGCTGGCATGCTAGTAGATGACAGAGACCTCCTGATAGGCGCCACAGCAATAGCCCATGAGCTGCCGCTATACACCCTCAACAGAAGGCACTACGAGAGGCTACTGGAATACGGGCTCCAGCTCTGGCCTCAAACACCTAGAGGACAAGCAAAACCTAGCTCCAAGCCTACATGAGAGCACACAGCTACCAGTCTACAGGCTACAACAGACCTGCTAGAGCCTGACATGGAGGAGCTCCACTTGAGCTTAAGCCCACTACTGGCATCAGCTGGATGCCTCAGGAATCTTCCTGTGGCCAGCATTAACAAGCTCTAAAAATGGGCGCCGGCTGTAGTTGAGCTGCCCTGCGGGGATTAAAGCTAGAGATGAGCTGGCATTACTATCCTGCTAGAGAGAACTCTAGAGCTCCATTTCTCCTCCTAACCCTCACTTTACCTCGAACACCCTCCTCATAGAGCTTTCTCAGCTTGCTCCAGAAGCCATCATCATGGATGACTACACCAAACTCCATAGCCTCTATGATGGTGGTGTCAGCCTTCTCCAAGGCATCTATAGCCTCCCTCACAGTGTAGGGCTTCGGATCCACAGTACCCAAGCCAGGAGCCTCTAGGACAGGCCTAATATCCCTCCTGCTCCCCAGAACCAAGACCAAGTCTATGTCACTATGAGGCCTCCATCCTCCTCTAGCCCCCGACCCTATAACGACAGCAGCCTTCACATCAGCCCCAGCCTCGATAAGAGAAGCCACAAACTCCTCAGCTACAGCTCTAGCAGACCTCCCATCCCAGAGCTCACCTAACAAGCTTACCAGCCTCACTCCAGATAGCCTTCATCACAGCAATGCACTCCTCGGCTACACTCCTACAGTATACCACACCAAGCCTCTTAGCTGCATTAGGGTACCTGGAGGCATAGTAGTGTACTGACAGCTTCCTCAAGTCTCCTCCGTTGACAGCTACGCCGCGCGCCATCTAGAGAAGGCAACCAGACACCACCAGTATGTGACCAGAACCTCTTAAAATACCATAACACTGGCTATGGCAGCTATAGCCATCGACGTGGAGTAGGATTACCTGAGGCAAAGTGTTTGGATAAAAGTGTCAAAGAGACCCCACACACGTACAGGGAGGAGGCTAGAGAAGCCCTCAAAGAGCTCAAGAGGATACCACTAGACATGGGATACGAGGAGATGAGACCGAAATTAAGCTTGAGAGAGCAATGCTATAGTGAAGTGAATAAGAGCAAGCTGAAGCTACCTGATGCCACACTCTACACTCCAGCCCCCAAAGAGTTCATGGAGAGAGCTAGGGAGCTAGCCGGGCAGGCGTATTATGAGCTAGCAACAGGATGATGTCTCCTCACATCAGGGCTAGCAGGTGACAGAGGCTAGTAGGTGCTACAGCTATTAGCCTTGAGACGCCGGCTGCACACCTCTGGTAGACATTATGGGCTCCAGCTGTGGATTTAGAGCCCTAGGGAGCTTAAGGGCACTCCACTTAGCTTCAAGTTGCCCTTCAGGTGGGGGCAGTTTGCTAGCTTGGCTTCCCCCTGGTATACCGCGACTGCGAAGGCTGAGCAGGTTTGGTAGCCGCAGTCTCCGCAGTCAAGCTTAGGTAGAGTGTGGTATATGTCCATCCACGTGAGCTTGGCCTTAGCCTCCAGCTCTCTTCTCGTAGGCTTGCCTCTCCTCCGGTACTCTAGGTACGCCTCGTTTAGCATCCTCCTGATCTTCTCTGTGATCTCCTTAGCCTCCCTGATGTCTCTCGTGTTGGTGACAGCTATCTTCCCTGATGGGAAGAGGGTTATCAGCCTGTTGTACATCCTGAGTGTCAGGATGTTCTCTTCAATGGAGTAGCTGGCTCTCCCAGGTGGTGTTCTGAGGAAGACGATGGGTATGAGCTCTGAGAGCTCCCTGTCTGCCTGAGCTATGAACCTGATGTACCCTGGTGTGGTGAAGCATGGTAGGACCTCTCTGATCTCTATCCTCTTCACATAGGCTCTCTTCTCCTCGGACTCGACTAGCAGCTTGTATATGTCAACCAAGCTCTCACCTAGAAGACTAGCACCCAGCTTGCCTCCATGGCAGCTTTAGCTATCTCCTTCTGGTCAGCGACCTTAGCGTGCTCTACGAGCTCATCTCTTCGGATGCCCCTCTCCTCCATGGACTTCCCGTCGACTAGGAGCTTTACATCAGGGTAAGATGCGTACAGCAGGTCCTCTATGCTGGGGCCCTGGGGCCTCTGCCCTCTCATTGCAGCGTAGACGCCGTCTCCGACTAGCAGTAGAGTAGAGGAGATGCCCTTTTCAGCGCAGGCTAATGCAGTGTAGGCTGCTCCAAGCGCGTCCTCCCTCCCATATGGTGGCTTGGTGAGCACTACCAGCAAGCTACTCACCTAGCGCTATGAGCTTAGCTCCACTCTTAAGCAGCTCAGGTAGCTTGTATATGCTCGAGACCTCTACTCCATGCACGTATCCGCTGCTTCCATAGCCTCTCGCACCGGCACACCTAGCACATGAGAAAACCCTGAGCCCTCTAGCTATGAGAGTGGACAGCCTCCTCTCAGCGTTAGGTAGGCACAGAGGCCTCTGCCCTCTCTTAGGTAGGTGCACTCCATCCATGTACAGGAAGAGGCAGACATCATAGCCCTTATCAAGGGCTTTCTCACAGATGTCGAGAGCTATCTCAGCTAGCTGCGAGGTGTACGGTGGAGCAGCCAGGTACACGACAAGCCGCTTCAAGCAGGCCCACCTACACTGAGACTACGTGGCTACACCTCTCCACTGCATCCTCCACAAGCTGAAGGTAGAAGTCCTCTAGCACCCTAACCCCATCCAGCAGGCTGCTCTCCTTGACTCCACGAGCCTCAAGGTCCTTCCTGCACACATACACCTCACAGCCAGCTGAAGCGAGCATCTTGACTGTTCTACACTGCCTCCTTGCAGCCAGCACAGCATCGCTGGCTAGGTACAAGGCGACCTCACCTCCACTTCTCTTCACCTCAGTAGCGAGCTCCAGGACCCAGGTGAGCTCACCTAGCCTTGACGGGGGCTTAGTGGCTAGTATCAGGAGCCTCATGGCAGCAGCTTAGGCCTACCTGTGAGCTGCAGCAGCCCATTTAACACAAGCCTCACTCCAATGTACGTGTAGACTAGGGCAAGTAGAATCTTGAACCTCGCTGGAGGGGTTCTGTGAGCTAGCTTAGGGCCGAGTTGAGCAAGCAGTACGCTTGGAACCCCTATGCTTAGCCAGGCTATCAGGTTAAACCAACCGAAGCTCAGTGGAGGGTATTCACTAGGGTGCTTAAGCTGATCTATCCTCCCTAGCACAGCAAAAGACGACGCCCCTATTGACGAGCCTACAACCATCGTTGCCAGCGAGATGGGGACAGCTATGTGGACTGGTATATGTAGTAGCGCATTAAGTACAGGCATGTATACTATCCCACCGCCGATGCCTATGAAATTCGCTATCACACCAGATAGCACACCTCCACTAGCGAACTTCATGACATCAAGCTTTGGCATCTCAGTTGCTGGCAGAGGCTTGGCTTTCATGAACCTATATGCTCCAAACAGGCAGAAGAAGCCGAATAGGGTCTTCATAGCTAGGCCAGCGTGAGCTCTGAAGCTGCTGAAGAAGACGAAGGCCATGAGGGAGCCTAGGAAGCTTCCTACCCCGACAGGTATGGCGAAGCTTAGGTAGTGCCTCACTGGAAACCTCATGCTTTTCCTACGGAGCTCTCCTCTATGCCTAAGCAGCCCACTGAGTGATGTTGGAACCACTACAGCCATGTTCGTCCCGAAAGCTATCAGTGGAGATAGCGACGCGGAGACACCCATGAACTTCTCAAAGTAGTACATCATCACAGGAACCATGATGAAGCATGCGCCGACACCGAAGAAGCTGCTCACAAGGCCGACTAGAGCGCCTGCTATAGCCATCAGGACTATTGGAGTAGCCATTAG
>QMWA01000034.1 GCA_003661385.1 Thermoproteota archaeon
AGTAAACCCGACCACGTAGATTTCCCCGCTGCACGCTGCAACACCATAGGCTTCGTCCCTGCCGTCTCCACCCCATGTCTTGCTCCAGACTAGGTTGCCGCTTGCATCGTATTTGAGCAGGAATGCATCCGAGCGCCCTCGCGTGAAGCTCTCCGTATACCCTGCCACGTATATGTAGCCTCCGCCTTCAGCAACAGCTTGAGCAGCGTCATTAGCCCCACCACCCCAGGCTCTGCTCCAAGCCAGCTGCCCGCTGCTGTCGTACTTGAGTAGAAACGCATCCAGCCCACCATACTCATATCCATAGGACTGCCCTGCCACGTACACGTGTCCGCCGCCTACGCACACAGCTAGAGCTGCGTCGGTGTCATCCCCGCCCCACGAGGCAGCCCACAGCAGGCCTCCATCCAGATCGAATGCAAGCAGTATTGCCTCACTCCTCTTGTCAGGTGACACACTGAGCGACTCCCCAGCTACATAGAGCTCTCTGCCGCCTACAGCAAGGGAATAAGCGTAGTCGTCTTCCTTCCCTCTCCACTCTGCTGTCCACAGTAGCTGCCCACTCTTACTGTACTTCAGTAGGAATATGTCAGCTGAGCCAGCAGCCAGCGAGTACCCTGCAGTATAGATGTAGCTGCCAACAACAGCTACTCCTGTAGCAGCCTCATATGAGCCTCCTCCCCATGTAACCCCCCACTGGAAGCCTCCATCCCTACCATACTTGAGCAGAAAGGCATCTCCACTCCCATAGCTTCTAGACACGCCAGCAACATACACGCTGCTTTCATCCACATCCACGTTAAATGCAGCGTCAGCCCCTCCACCACCCCAGACTGCAGTCCAGCTGGGCTCAAGCCTAAGGAGCTGCGCGCTGAGAAGTGCTGAGCTGCTAGCTCCAGCTGCTAAAGCCAGCAGCAACCAAACCAGGCTTTGCTTCGCCAAACTAAGACCTAGCTACACCGTGTTAGTGGAGAATAAAAACCTTAATGGTAGAATACGCCTGCTACAGCGCCTTAAGCCAGCTTCAATCTCCAGGAGATCGCCCTCAACTTCAGCTTAAACCTCAGGCTAAAGCCGTCAGCACCACCCCTCAACAGGGAAGCCTCCTCCTCTAAATGCTCCTAGAAGCCTAGAGGATACCTCCATAGCCCCCTCCTCGGCGCTAGCCGTGCTCAAAGGAGGCCCCCTCCAAACGCTATGCTGTAAGCCTGCTAATAGGCTAAGCCACAGTGCTGGCATGCAGCAGCACTGAGCTCAAGGCCTTAGCTCAGGCATATCCTCAAGCTTGGAGCCAGGCCATGCAACGCAATCAAAATACCTCCGAGAGCTCTTTTACACCACAGCTCATCCGCAGCAGCTAAGATAACCTGTAGTGCATGCAGCTACATGAGCTCAAGCCGTGGACAGAGGTGCACCCAGCATGTAGGCTTCGAGCTCACCTCTACAGCCATCTTCAGCTGCTGTAAGCCTTTTGAGTACACAGAGCACAGGGATGATATGAGCAGGCAGAGCAGTAGCAGCCTACTCTTCACTGCTCCGATGCTAGCCTCACTGTTCTTCATACAGGGGCTGAGAGCCTATATGATGCACCTCTACAAGCTCATCTGGGACCTGACCACCTGGGGGGCTCCTGGTGCTAGTCCTCTCCTCTTAGCTACCTTATGGTGGCTTGCTGCACCAGCTATATCACTTTTCCTCGTGAAGCTTGCTGCACCAGGTAGGCTCTCATCTACCTCACTAGCCTTCCTATCCATAGCTTCAGCTCTGCTCTCACTGGGCCTGCCATATGAGGCTGAGATGGCCCTGTCTTCAGCTGCGGTAGGGCTTTACTGCTTCTTCTTCACCTCATACTTCAGCTACAGGCTTGAGCAGCGGGACCACGTTGTGTACGCTGCAGCCAGCTTGACAGCTGCCTTGCTCCTAGATGTGCTGGTGAGGGCGGCTGGAAACACATGTGATGCGCCCATGAACCCCAGGCTTGCAGCAGTCGAGGTGGCTTTAGCTGCTGTAGCCCTTAGGGCCGCCATCCAGCTGGCAAGCGAGCCTACGAGCATACCAGGTGAAGAAGGCTCCTGGAGCCTAGCAGCTGCCGCATCCATTTCAGGCCTCTGGACCCTGCTGCTCATAGAGCTCATGGTCCTCAGCAGCCCCAGCACAGTTCTCAGAATGGCTTACCCAGGCTTCGAGTACAGGAGCCTAGCCCTCTACTACTCTCTCCTAGCATTCGCCTTAGCTGGCTCCGTAGCTCTAGCACTTCAGCCTGCATTCCAGCTAAGAGCCTCCAGGCACCAGGTAGCAGCTCCATCTGCGATCCTAATGCTCGGCGCGGTCTTCTCACTGCTCTACACAAGGTCCCTAGCTTCTGCTGCAGCAGCTCTAATATCTCAGCTCCTCACTTCAGCTATCATATACGGCTTCCTGAGGCTAGCTTCAAGCTACCCCCCTAAAGTGAGAGCTAAGCTGTTGGCTTCCTCCTCTACACTAGGGCTAGTAGTCGTGCTAGTCTGGAACTTCATGTACGCGTTCACCTTCGTACATCCATTCCTGCCCTTAGCTAAGCCATTTGAGGGAAGGCTCCCTGCTGTACTGCTGTCAGCATGCCTCATCCTAGCTGCATCCTCCTCAGCTTCCTCGCTGCTGGCAGAGAAGACCAAAGCCCGTGTCCATGCCAGCAGGAAGCTGGCCATAGTGGCCTTAGCCATGGCCTTAGCAACACTAGCATACTGCATGCTAGCCTACAGAGTCTCTCCAGCACCTCCAGCAGACAGCGTGATACGCGTAGTGACATACAACATCCACGAGGGCTTTGCTGTAGACGGCCAGCTGAACCTAGAGTGGATCGCTAGGACAATAGAGGCCTTAAACCCAGGCATAGTGGTGTTGCAGGAGGTAGATCAAGGAGTAGGCATGACAGCCTACGTCGACGAAGCCAGGTGGCTTGGCCTACGCTTAAACATGCACTGCATACATGCTCCAACACTAGAGCAGATGTGGCAGGGAGACGTCATCCTCACCAAGTACCCTATACTGCAGTCAAGCTGCCTGCTGCTGCCAAGCCCGGTTGAAACAGATGTGCTCTTGAAGGCTGTCCTGGATGTAGGCGGCATAAGGCTCACAGTGTATGCAGTCCACTTCACAGCAGTCAGCTCGGAGGGGAGAGCAATACAGCTCCAGATAGCGCTGAAGGAGGTTAAGTCAGCGAGCCACCCCATAATATGGGCAGGGGACTTCAACATGGACGCCTACACAAGAGACCCGCTCGACAAAGCTAGCCTAGAGGAGATAAAGAGCATACTCGTAGACTCGTTTGAGGCATGTCCACCAAGCTCACGCTACGGGAACCTCACATGCCCATCCTGGAGCCCAGCTGAGAGAATAGACTACATCCTCATTTCACCAAGCATTAAGGTGCTCAAGCACCAAACCGTATACACGCTGGCATCAGACCACCTCCCTGTATACGCTGAGCTACAGCTAGCACCCAAGAGCAGCCTAAAGCCAAGCCATAGCCCACGCTGGCTAAAGGCCATGTGCTCCAGCCTAAGCAAGCCATGGAAAGCTCAGCTACTCTAGCCTCCTCCTCTTCCTCTTTTTCTCCTCCTTGATGCCGACCTTAACCCCCCTCCTCTCCTCCCCTCTAGCTTCTTCTCCCCCAGATCGCCTAGGCCTATCAGTCTTAGCCTTCAGCCGCTTATACCTATCTCTCCCTACAGCTACTCACCAGATGCTCACTGCCTCACGCCTTATATGCCTTCTCCCTTCAGCAAAGTCTCAGAGCCCACACGTCACCCAGCATGGTTTAAAGCCTTAAGCTAGCGTGCAGCTACAGCATGTAGCTTAGAGCTGTAAGCAGAGCTGCTATAGCTGCTCCCAAAGCCAGCTCCCTACTGCTATGCGCTCTAAGCTTGAGCCTAGCCCACCAGACCACTGGGAGCAGCAGCAAAAGCAGCAGGTGGGCTGCTCCAGCCTCGATAGCTAAGGCTATAGTAGGCCCAACAAGCCCTGCTACATGGATGCTCACTTTAACTCTGAGGCTTGCAGCCAGCACACCCAGTGTGACCATGAAGTAAGCTCTAGCAAGCCTAGCTAGCGGCTGAACCTCATCGAGGAGAGCTAGCGCCACCAAGTATGAGGCTAGGGCTGCAGCCAGGTACCAAGGCCTCTCTTCTCTCCTAGAGACATTTAAGTCAGTCCTACCGCTTGCTGCGCTAGCTACCACAGGAGCCACAGGGAGGGCGGCGATGAAGGCCAGAGCCTCCGCCACAGCTGCAGCATCCAGCCTGTACTCGCTCGAGATGACAGCTATAGCTAAAGCAGTCACTGAAGGAGGGTGTATAACAGCTGAAACCAGCTTAGCCAGCCTCACACACCCTGACACCAGCTAAGGCCCTCTATCGAAGAGGTGATATAAGCGTAGCTCTACAGCAGTCCCAGCAAAGCCTTAAGCAGGAAAGCCTAAAATCAGTGCAATGCAGCAGGCCTAGGGGCGTCCATGGATCCAGCTGAGGCAGCAGGTAACGCTCTGAAGTTCGTCCTCGAAGCTGTACCTGGAGAGAGCATCCTGATAGTAGCTGACGAGGAGAAAGCTGAGGTAGCAGAAGCCTTCTCCAGTGCATCCATCTCACTAGGCCTATGGACAAGGCTCTTCACCCTAGAGCCGCCTCAAGGGTACAGGAAAGCTGTCCCACCACACCTGAGGGAGCTTGTGATCTCTAACCGCCCAGACATCTACATGAACCTGCTGAGAGGCCCTGCTGAGGAGGTGGGGTTCAGAATAGAGCTGATAAGGCTTGAGACAAGGCGTAGAGTGAGGCTAGCCCACTGCCCTGGAGTAACCCTAGACATGCTAGCTAACGGAGCGCTGGCACTAGCCGAGAGGGACTACAGCGAGATGAAGCAGCTAGCACAAGAGCTGCTAGCTACGCTACAGGATGCAGTGGAGGTGAGAGTAGTAAGCCCGGGTGGAGCAGACTTCACTCTCTTAGTAGAAGGCAGAGAGTTCTTCACAGACGTGGAGCTAGACTGGAGAAGCCTCAAGTGGATAAACCTGCCTGTAGGAGAGGTCATGGTAGCTCCAGTTGAAAGCAGCATGAGCGGAAAGCTTGTAGCTGAAGCTGCAGGTGGAGTAGGCCCAGTCGAGGGAGGCATCACGATCCAAGTTAGCAGGGGGAGAGCTGACGTAGAGAACCTAGAGTGCTCTCCTGAAGCCAAGGAGGTGATCCAGAGGGTGCTTAAAGCAGATGTCCAAGCCAGCTTGCTAGGGGAGTTCGCGATAGGAGTCAACAGGAAAGCCAGAGTGGTAGAGGAGTTTCTAGAGAGCGAGAAGGTCTACGGGACAGTCCACGTAGCCTTCGGAAGCAACAGGGACTTCCCAGGAGGCAGAAACACCTCCAAGAGCCACATAGACTTCCTCATACTGAAGCCAACTGTGACAGTAAAGTACAGAGACGGCTCAACAAGGGAAATCCTGGCTGAGGGCGAGTTCAAGCTCTAACATAACCTAGTGCTCAGCAGTCACCTCCCGTATACACGTACCTGAAAGCTTTAAGATAAGCTTCCACTGGGCTCCCAGCGGGCACCGGGGGAGCTGGGGCAACCCGGCTGAGAGGGCGGCTAGCGCGCCGCCGACCCCTTGAACCTGATCCGGGTAATGCCGGCGTAGGGAGCGTGCCCGCGGCACCTCCTTACCCGCACCTCGGCCCCTCCGGTGTCTGCTGGAGGGGAGCTATGCCCGATAGAGGAAGGTCCTGGATTAGAGCTCCACCTGAGTGGGGGGTTGAGCCAGTCCCCAAGGAGGCAAGGATTCTAAGAGGCATAGACCTCTTCGTACTGTGGTCAAGTCTCGGCGTAGGCATCCTAGTGCTACAGGCTGGAGCGCTAATGATCCCGTCACTCACCTTAAAGCAGGCTTTAGCAGTATCTCTCATAGGCTCCATCATCGGGAGCATGCTGCTAGCTGCAGCTGGAGTCATAGGAGCCAGGCACGGTGTGCCCACGATGGTCTCTCTGCGCCCGGTCTTCGGCAAGTCAGGTTCATACATCGCTACAGCCCTGAATGTGCTCCAGCTAGTAGGCTGGACAGCCTTCGAGCTTAAAGTGATGGCTGAGGCAGCTGCTATGGTAGCTGGAGGAGCCAAGCTGACGATAGCATGGCTAATAGCCTTCTCAGCCTTCGTAGCACTGCTAGCAATAGGAGGCCCACTAGCTGTAGTAAGGCAGTGGCTCGAGAAGTTCGCCATATGGCTAGTCTACATCTCCACAGCCTGGATAACCTACCAGGTTCTAAAGGCTCCAGCATGGGCTATAGAAGGAGGCCAAGGAGGCATGCCATGGCCCCTAGCCCTAGACCTCGTGATAGCAATGCCGATCTCGTGGATGCCTCTGATATCAGACTACAACAGGTTCAGCATGAAGCCCTCCTCCGGCTTCGCTGGCACGCTGCTGGGCTATACAGCAGCCAACACGTGGTTCTATGCCCTGGGCGCAGCTCTAGCTGCTCTAGCAGGAGAGGAGTTCGTAGCAGCCTCAATACTCCAGCTATACATGGGCACGCTAGCCCTCATAGCAATTCTAGTCGACGAAACAGACAACGCGTTCGCAGACGTCTACTCGTCAGCAGTCTCGATACAGAACATACTACCCAAGCTAAGGCAGTGGAAGCTCGTCCTAGCAGTCACAGTAATATCAGCAGTGCTAGCCTACACCCTCCCCCTAGCAGAATACGAGTGGTTCCTCCTCATGATAGGAGCAACCTTCGTCCCGCTGTTTGGCACAACGCTCTCAGAGTACTTCATAGTGAGAAGAGGCCAGGTAGAGCTAGACGAGTTCTACGAGAAAGCTCCACGTGTAGCCTGGAGGTCAATAGTGTCATGGGCAGCAGGGCTAGCAACATACTTCCTACTGGTAAAGTACATGCCAAACCTAGGAGCAAGCCTGCCCTCGTTGGCAGTCTCAGCAGCTCTTCAAGCTGCACTGGGCAAAGCTAGGAAATAGGGGCTGGCGTCGGAGCCTAGCATATAGGCCTCCCCAGGAGTCCTCAGACTCCTAGGGAGTACCCCTGAGCCCCTGAGCAGCCTGATAGGCTACCCTGAGATCAGCAGGAGCACCTATATGCTGGCTTACTCCGCCAGCCCGCCACCTGCTTTCTTGCCATGCATTTTAGCTTTTCCCATTAAATAGTATTTATATAGCATTGAAAACCGGGCTTCAGCCTCCAGGTGTCCCTCTTGAAGGATATCGAAGAAGACCTTGACATACTCGCCAGCAAGCTACACCCCAGCCCAGGCACGTGGGCAGCCCACCAGCTTGAGAGGGTCATCAGCAAGCTAAAAGATATGCATAGGAGAAAGCTCCTAAAAAGCAACCACAGCATAATGGAAGCCATATGCGCATGGCACTTAGCCACCCAAGGATATGAGGTAGATGTCGAGTACAAGCTAGGCGAAAGCCTAGTCTGCGACGTATACGCAGCAAGAGACGGAGAAACCCTGATAGTTGAGGTTGAAACCGGATACGTCCCACCGGAAAATGCCCTAGACCCAATAGCATACAGGTACACGAGGATAGCAGCAAAGATAGCAAGATACAGCAAGCACGCCCACACATTTGCCCTAGCCACACCACCATACCACATCCTGCAGATACCTCCAGTCTTAGCCAAGCCTCCAGAGCAAAGAAGCCTCCAAGAGCTTCAAAGGCTAAAAGCCCTATGCGACAACTACTACAAGAACCCACCAATATCGCTAGAAGAGCTCAAGCAAGCAAAGCTAACCCACGTCTATATCGTAAACGTTGACTCCACGCAGGTTCAAAGAATGGAAGCCGTAGAGTACATCAGGCAAATAGAGAAATCCCATCTCGCAGTAAGACCACCCCCCCAACTCTAAACAAAAGCGCAGCCCTATAGCACGCCTCTCAAATCCAGTCTAGACAGCTGGCAGCCATCTTACACCACAAAATCAAAGCCAGAGCTACCGGTGCAGCTATAGCTGCCACAACCTCAAAGACAATTACCCTTCTCCAGCCGCACCTACACACCAGCATCCGGGCTCGCTTATTTCGGCTCGAGGCTATCTTAGGCTCCTTAAGGGGCGGGCCATAGTCCTCAGCGGTAGCTAGCCTCCTCAGCAGCCTCTAAGCTCTCAATCCCGAGAGCAGCCGGGGCCTCATCGAGGGGTTCTGCTATGGGCGCTAGACAAGCACTATGTCGTCTAGCTCCTTCTTGAAGGATGTGAGGAGCTTGGCTCCATGCTCCTCTACAGCTATGTCGTCTTCTATCCTTACTCCAAGCTTCTCTGAGATGTATACTCCTGGCTCTACTGTGAACACCATGCCTTCTTTGAGCTTGTAGTCCTCACCTTCCTTGAGCCTTTTCCCCTCATGTACGTTGAGGCCTATCATGTGGCCTAGTGAGTGTGGGTATGGTGGGTATCCCCTAGCCTTCAGCGTCTCCTTCGCTCTCTTATCTGGCTCCTCTGCTTTGACACCTGGCTTTATGGCGTCTATCGCCTTGAGCTGAGCTTCCAGCACGGCTGTGTACACGTCCTCTAGCTCCTTGTCTCTTGCTAGGAGGAATGTCCTCGTTATATCTGAGACATACCACCTGCACTTAGCTCCCAGGTCTATTAAGACGAGCTTCTCTGGCTTCTTGTCTCTGGAGCCTGTTGTGTAGTGTGGTATCGACGCGTTCTCGTCGTATGCTACTATGGTCTGGAATGCTGGCTCACAGCCTTCCTTTAGCATCCTGTACTCTATCTCAGCTCTGAGGTCCTTCTCGCTGGCTTCCTCGACATCTACTGTGTAGACGACGCTGAGCGCTTTCTCAGCTGCTCTGGCAGCATTCTGTATCGCCTCTACTTCAGAGCTGTCCTTTATCATCCTCATCTCATCGAAGTCCTCTGAGACATCGACTATTGCTACTCCCATCTCTCTTACTCTTGCAGTGATGTCAGCTGGTGTGAACTTGAGGTTCATGCCTATTCTCCTGAACTTCCTTAGGGACTTGAATACCTGCTCAGGCTTCTCTATCACCTCGACTTCCACAGCTCCCTTCCTGACAGCGTCCATCCTCTTGGCTGCAGGCTCCTCGAGCCTGTAGGTGTAGAGTACAGCTCTTTTCTTGGAGAGGACCAGGTATGAGCCCTCGAAGAGGCCTGTTTCAGGCTGAAGCAGGTATATGAAGTTCAGGTCGACTTGAGGGTAACTCAGGTTGAGCAGCACTATGGCATCTAGGTTGAGCTCCTCTAGGAGCTCTAAGGCCCTCTCTACTCTGTTACCTGGCATGCTTTATGCCTGTGCTCTCAGCTTAAAAAGAGTTATCAGGTTAGCCTGCTGATGGCCATGAGGGCTTCGATATCGCCTATAGGTGTGATCAGGTCTCCATTCAAGCGTGTGGAGGATGTGCCTTGGGACTACAGCCAGGTTGAGGGGGAGATACACATCTACCCGGAGTACAGGGATGGTCTTAGAGACCTAGATGGCTTCTCGCATGTAATAGTCCTGTGGCTGTTCCACTTGGCTAGAGGCGAGAGCCTGCTGGTTAAGCCTCTCTATGACAGCGGGGTCAGGGGTGTGTTTGCTACCAGGCACCCGAATAGGCCTAACAGGATAGCTTTGACTGTGATGGAGCTTCTCGCTGTCAGGGAGTCCTCGCTGAGGGTGAGAGGCGTTGATGCAGTTGACGGCTCTCCTGTAGTAGACATAAAGCCATACACCTTCAAGGACAGGGTTGCTTTCTTGAGGCTAGGCTGGCTTGCGAGGGTTTTCTCAAGGAGGGCTGATGAAAGCGCCCAGCTCCACAGGCTTGTGTCGCTTGCAGCTGAAGCAATGAAGGCTGCTTACGCCCCCTACTCCAAGTTCAGGGTTGGTGCTGCGGTCCTGGCGTCTAGCGGTGCAGTCTACACAGGCTGTAACATAGAGAACGCATCCTATGGCCTCACCGTATGCGCTGAGAGGGTTGCAGTCTTCAAGGCTATCTCGGAGGGTGAGCGAGGGATCAGGGCTGTAGCTGTCGTAACAGAGGCTGAGAAGCCTACACCACCATGTGGAGCATGCAGGCAGGTCATCTACGAGCACGGCCCGAGCGCTGTCGTTGTCATGGCCAACACCAGGGGAGACATGGAGGTAGCCAGCATAAGAGACCTCCTTCCCAAGGCCTTCAGCAGCTCTGACCTCAGTAGCAGGGCATCTGCTAAACCTTTATAGGGGCTTTACACTGGGCTTTAGGAGCTAAGGGATGATGCCAGCTCCTCTGATAGTGGACGTTATAGCCGAGCTGATGAGCTCTCTGATAGCCTTCTCTGTTGGGTACTATGCTCTCAGAGGGTATAGGGTAGCTAGGGAGAGGGTTCTTCTGCAGCTTAACTTGAGCTTTACTCTGGTTGGCAGCGGCATGCTGGTCCACGTGGCCTCAAAGCTGTCAGTGATCCTCCCTGCACTGAGGTCTCCTAGGCCCCCTCCACCAGTCAAGTTTGTTCCAGTAGTCAGGGTAGGCTACCTCATATACTTTGCAGCGGGAATGGTGGGCTACTCCATACTCCTCTACGCATACCTCAAGAAGGCTAGAGGCTTTTCTTCTCTCCTCCTGCTTCTCCCCAGAGAGTACGACCCAGCATACGAGCTCCTCCTCCTGTTCATCTTGTCAGCTGTCACAGCATTCTCAGTCCAGAACTACCTTACCAGGAGGTCTCTGAACTCGCTGATGGTCTCAGCTGGCTTCATGCTGATAGCTATAAGCCACCTGCTGCTTGTAATGACCAGGGCAGGCCCTATCATGCTGATGCTAGCTGGAGTAGTGAGGCTAGCTGGCTTCAGCAGCTTCCTAGCTATGGTGGTGAGGGTAGAGAGGCTTGCGGGTCAGAGGAAAGCTCAGGAGTAGAGTGAAAATCTGCAGTGACATCCTGAGGACAATAGAGGAGGAGGGAGGTGAAGCTAGGCCTACGCGCATAATGTACAGGGCAAACCTCTCCTACACGAGGCTCAAAGCATACTTGAGTGAGCTGAAGGAGATGGGTCTCATCAAAGAGGAGGTCTCTGGGGAGCACACAGTCTATAGGCTGACGAGGAAGGGCGTCTACTTCCTCATTGAGCTGAGGAGGATAGAGGAGTTCCTAGCTGCATTTGGCTTCGCCCTGTAGTAGCGGGCAAGTTTAAAGGCAACCTCCCCAAGCTATACTGGGTATGTGTAGGATAGTACCTCTCATGTTGATGGCTCTGGCAGCAGCCCCCCAGCCCCAAGGCAAGGTAGTTGTCGTGGCTACCATACCCCCTCTGGCAGCTATAGCCAGGGAGGTTGGTGGAAGCCGTGTCGAAGTGTATTCGCTGGTCCCATTCGGCAGCGACCCACACCAGTATGCTCCAACTCCAAGGGACATTGAGCTAGTAAGGGGCTGCGACATCCTACTCACCATCGGAACTGAGCCCTTCCTAGCGAGCATAGGCCCTGGAGGGAGGGTTAGGGTGGGCTGGAGCGACTGGCTTTCAGCTGGAGTATACA
>QMWA01000035.1 GCA_003661385.1 Thermoproteota archaeon
TAGGATGGTGTCCAGCTTAAGGGAGGCGGCTGAGGAGGGGTTGGCCTACTATGTCAGCAAAGCCGGCAGCAAGCTCAGAGACTACATGAAAGCTGTTCCAACAGAGCTGCTAGGGAGAGCTGCCGCCAGAGCACCAGGCACTGGGGACTTAGGGTTCCTGAAGAAGGTGAGAGATGTGGCTAGAGGGGCTCTGCTAGACTACCCCTTCCAGCTTCCAGTAGCTATTGGAGCAATATTTCTGGTGTGGCTTGAGTGCTATAACTTGAATGTAGCGCTCAGTAAGGTTGCTGGAGAAGTGGAGGGAGGGGAGGCTCTGGAGCTCATAGTGCTTTAGGGGAATGACACTGGTACAGGCAGCATCAAGGGCTTGAACTGCACTCCATCCCCCATGTAGAACTTCAAGCCGTGCTCCACCCAGTGAAGCCTTAGGTCCTGGAAGAACACGAAGATCACCTCGAAGAACACGAAGAACAGCGTCCCTACTATAGCTCCTATTGTGAAGGGGCCTACCATCGGAAGCCCTCTGGTGAACTCTACAAACAGCTTGCTCAGCACTACGTGTATCATCTCGAACGCGAAGATCCTTGAGTATGATATCGTGTTGGATAGTGAGGCTAGCAGGGAGTCTAGTGCCTCGCCAAAGCCCTCTGTAGCACCCAGAACCTTCATTCTGAGCACTAGCATAACTAGGAATGGGAGCCAGAGGAATGGGAAGCTCTGCTTGAAGTTGAATGCGATCATGAACGCCCCTACTCCATGCTTAAAGAAGAGGTAGACGCCGCCTAGGTAGAGCCAGATCCACACGAGGGGGCCTGCTACAGCCTCCTCGTACTCCTTCATCCTCAGCTTGTTGATTAGCCCTAGTATGAGCCCTGCTAGGATGTGTAGTATGGCAACGTACACTGAGAACTTAAGGAGCGGCATGGGCTCCTCAGCTGGAGACCAGTGTGATGGGAACCCTAAGGCGTGTAGGAGCTTCTCCCTCACGTGCTCTATGGCTTCGCTGTGGAACACCTCGTGGAGGTGGTGGCCTAGCACCTCACCGTAAACGAGGCCAAAGAACGTGGCTGCCAGCCCACCTAATATGAAGAAAGTAGACCCCTCTAGCACGTACCTTATTATCTCTCCTCCACCCTCAAATCCTCTTCTCTTTAGCAGGTAGGCTATCGATGCGAGGACAGTGAGGACAAGGCCGTGACCGAGGTCACCGAACATCATACCGAATATCACTGGGAACGTAAAGAACCAGAGTATAGACGGGTCTATCTCGAAGTAGTTTGGTATGCCATAGCTTCTCACAAGAGCCTCGGTCACGTGGACTATGCTGGGGTTCTTCAGAAGCGTCGGAGGCTTCTCAGCGTGATGCCCATGCTCAAGCTGAGGCCTAGCGAACTCTAGCACATACTTCCCTCCAGTGCACTCCTCAGCGATCTTCTCTAGCTTCCGTCTGCTCTCCTCTGGAACCCACCCCTCGAATACAGCTACGGTCTCTGACCTAGCCATCTTCGTTTTAGCCTCCTCTATCACCCTGAAGCTCTCCACAACCCTCTTGTACTCTATTAGCTTAGCCTTGCTTTCCTCAGCTATTGACTTGAGCTCCTCTTCTAACCCTTTCTTCTCCTCCAGCGCCTTCTCTTCCTCCTCAGCTTCCCTCTCCAAGTCCGCTATTCTGCTCTGTATGCTAGAGACTTTCGCCTCTAGCTCTGATACGTACTTTTCAGCTTCATCTACTGCCTCAGGCGAAGTCTTCCCCTCGATCTCCTCAGCAGCAGCCTCTAGGCTAATGCCTAGAGAGGTAGCTAAGCTGTCTATCCTGGATGAGAGGGCAGATAGCCTGAACAGCTTCTCAGTGGGCTCTATCGGCTTAACCTTGCCCTCAAGCTTCCTTCCTATTCTGCCTCTCATGTCCTTGAGTTCGATGAGCTTCTGCTCCCCTACAGCAGCTAAAAACCTGTCAACACACTCAACAGGGATATAGCCTCTGACTCTAAGCATGGAGACTGGCTTCAGCATTGTAATCTCCTTTAAGCTTCTTTTTTCAGGTTGGGGCTCCAAAGCTTAGCTTATAACTCTTTCGCCTACAGCTACCATGTTAGACTAGAGCTAAGGCCTCCTCTTGGACAGCACAAGCCTCTTAATCAACTTAAGTCTGAAGTAGTCTTCTCTAGCCAGCTCCTCAAGCTTCATCTCGATCTCCTTGGCAGAGGCCTCGAGCCTAGGCAATATTATATACTCTAGGATGTTCACCTTTCTTCGAGTTCTCCTGATCTCCCTGCCTAGGAGCTCGAGAGCTCTCTCTGTCTCAGCCAGAGAGACGATGTAGCTCAAGACTTCCTCGAAGGCGACCTTAGATTCGTCGAGGTGCGTTGATGTCTCTGCAATCGAGTAGCCACTTTCCAAGACACCTATCTCAGCTTTCCTTACCTTTAGAACCGGTACTATAACGCCCATTATGTTCCTGGAGCCCACTTCAATCTCCATTGCCTCCCTAAGCCCCAGACTAGCTCTCCTGACCCCAAGGCTGCCCATGACCATGTTGGCTACAAGCAGCTTCTCAAAAGCTCCCTTAATGACTTCCTCAAGCTTCTCCCTCTTCTCCCTGGCTTCACTCAGCAGGTTCATGAAGTCTATTATCAGGGCCTCCTCCTTCTCCTTGAGCAGCCTGTAAGCCCTGTTAGCGAGAGCTATCCTCTTCCTGAGCTTCAGGAGCTCCATTCTAGTCGGGCTGACTCTGGCTGCAGCCACTTAGCTTCACCTCAGCCTACCTCTATTCCGACAGCCCTCTTTATCATCTCCTTGTACTTTCTCTCAGCTGGAAGCCTAGGGCCGCTCCTGTCTGGGATCTCTATGAAAATCGGGTACATCCTCTCCTTGAACGCCTCTATTTCCTCTCTAGCTAGCTCAGCAGCCTTCTCTGTTATGATCACCAGAGCTATGTCTCTCCTGTTGAGCAGCATTCTGACAGCTCTCTTAGCTGACTCCCTAGGGCTCTCCTCACTCACCTCGTATGCCTCAGTCACACCAGCTAGCTTGAAGCCAGCTACAGTATCTGCGTCCCCTATCACAACGATCTTCATCAGGACACCTTAGCCTTCTCAAGTATGATCTTAGCGATGAGGGGCCTAAGCCTCTTCTTAGCCTGCTCGATTCTGGTCTTAAGGGTGTTATCTACTACAATCCTGCCGTCAGCAGACTTGACCACGACACCATCCCTCACTATAGGAGAGGCCTCAAGCTTCAGCTTAACACCATGCTCCCTCTCCACCTTCTCAGCGATCTTAGCTGCAGCATCGAGATCCGGCTCGCTAACGTACACTGTGAGCTCACTTACACCAGCCAGCTCAACTGAGCGCCTCATCAGGTTCTCTAGGACCTCAGCTCCGTACTCCCTCCGGATCCGCTCCTCAGCTTCCTTAAACACCTTCTCCACGAGCTCCTCTCTAGCCTGAGCTATCCTCTGCCTGCTCTTGAACCTAGCGTCCATCAGAAGCCTCTCAGCCTCCTTCTCAGCATCCCTGACCTTAGACTCAAGCAGGCTCTCAGCTTCAGCTTTAGCCCTTGTCTCAGCCTCCTTAACCCTAGCTTCGGCCTCGCTCCTAGCTCTACTGAGGATGTCATCGGCCTCACTCCTAGCCTTCTCGAGAAGAGCCTCTGTAATCTTACGGTAGTCTCCAGTAACCTCCACCGACATTAAATACCACCAGACGCCGCTCAGCATCCAGCTTATAAAAGTTAAACCACGATACCACAACATGCAGGCTGGCATAGGGAGGCTGTGCTAGCTGCCACATGCCTTAGCAGAGGACAGATCAGCTGAGCTGCGATAACGCTGCTGTAAACAGCAAGCTTAAATTCCCATAGATCGCAGCCAGCAGGGATACTTTGGAGAGCATAAGAGAGGTAGCTGAGCTCTTGAGCTTAGACCCATCAGGTAGACTCCTTTTCAAGGGCAAAGTCCCGATGATACTTACTACAAGAGAGTTCATAGCACTAATCCAGAAGACAATAGAGGAGGTAGTAGGGGAGAATGCTGCTGCAGTCATAATGTACAGAGCAGGCTTCAAGGCAGGATATAGTTTTGCAAGAACACAGAGCATCGAATTCGGCGTGAGAGGAGTAGACATCCTCAGGAAGTACCTTGAGACAGCAAGCAAGAGAGGATGGGGGGAGTTCACATTACAAAGCTACGACATAAGTGAGAGGATAGTAGTAGAAGTGAGAGGGAGCTACGGCGAGGAGTGGGGCAATGTAGGCAGGAGAGTGTGCCACATTTGGCGAGGAGCACTAGCTGGAATAGCACAGTATATAGCAGACGACATGAACCTGAAAATCAAGATGAAGGGAACAGAGGAGAAGTGCGTGGCAGAGGGATCTGAATGCTGCATAATAACAGCTGAACCAGTATAGGCTGCGATAACACCAGCAGAACCTCACCTAGGCAACAGTCCACTGAAGATAATGTCATCAGCTCAACTGCTCTCCTAGCTGAGCCCACAGCTCTGCTAGCATCCTCCTGAGTATATAAGTTCCAGGAGAACAGAAACCTATCAGGTATACCATGCGTTGACCTGCTATGCTCAGGAGCTAGCTCAGAAGCTACGTCAGCTAGCTCACTAGCATACTCCCTTAGATTGAAGGGAAGGCTACCAAGATGCCTCTCAGCTCCTCAGAGAAATCGTGAAGCCAGGATGGTATCCTAAGCACGGAGACCACAGCCTTAACTACATCCTCTACTGCAAGCTGACAGCAACAATCTTAGAGCCAAACTTAGACAGAAGCCCAGAATAAGCCCTATCAAGCAATGATACAGCAGCATCCCTGCTGAGAACCCTAAGGCCAGCACCAACAATAGCAGTGCACGAAGAAGCTAAAAACATTAACCTAAGGGCTAAGGTGTTGAAGGGCTGCCCTTAGGGTTCTCAAGTGCAAGAGAAAACTCCTTCTGCTGCATCCAAGTGAGCAAAGTGAGCACTAGAGAGATGCCAGAGAGGAGCTTTTAGCTTCACTAGGTAAGCAGCTGCTACTCGACAGTAAGGCTTCTCAGTGTCTAAGGAGAAATAGATGCCATTTCTAACGGCAGATGTCTTGCTCACAGCTTTACATTACTTTAGCCTGCGTGTTTTGAAGCATGGCAACAGGATGTATAAAGATGCCATTCTGAGGTAAGCGAAGGCAAGAGCGGCTCTAGATTAGAATATGAGCTGAGGTGAGGTGGAGCGCTTGTTATAAAGCTAAGGGAGGAGCAGAGGCGGTGGTGTGCTTTGGTGTTTGGACAGTAACCTTTTAAGGGGGAAGCCCTCCGTCATGGGGTCTACATTGTTCAGGTTGGGTGAGGAGGAGGCCATAAGGAGGCTAGTGTCTATTGCTAATGCTCATCTCCCAGCAGAGTTCAAGACCTTAAGGCAGCTTTTAGATGAAAGGGATCCGAAGGTGCTTTGTAGAGATGGGTCAGTCCATATGTTTGATAGGAAGGAGCTGGAGAAGCTGGCTGAGATGGTTCCAAGGGAGATGCATGACAGACTAAAGCTCCCGATAGTTCTCACGATAAACCCCAAGTATGGTAGGGGGGCTTATGAAGTTGAGGGAGATGCTGCAAAGCAGGTTGTAGCCATGGTACTTGACCTACCACAGCCAGTACAGGATGAAAAGCTCATTTTATACAGGCCACAGGTCATGAGGCTCAGGAGAGTACTTCCGACGACAACACAATATGCCTTCGCCAGAGAAGCCATGTGGTAGCTGAAGCTACTAGATTGCTGGGTTGAGATAGTATTCTACAAGCCTGCCTCTCCTCCTCTCACTTACTATCCTGCATCTAGCAAGCATGAAGAGCCATCGAGCGATGCTTAAGCTCATCTTAGGTCTCGGCTTATCTTCCTCAGGTGTGCTCCGCGCGCAAGCAAGGTGATGATAGTAGCGTCTAAAGGGGCCCTTGACATGGCTTACCCCCCTCTGATACTGGCTCAGACAGCAGCGTCGCTTGGCATGGACAGCATATTCTTCACATTCTGGGGGCTAGACATAGTTAGGAAGGATAGAGTCGACAAGCTGAAGGGGGCTGCTGTAGGGAGCCGTCGCTGGGTATGCCTAGCATCCTCAGGGTACTGCCAGGGATGACTGAAGTAGCCACCTCTATGATGAAGAGGAGGATCAGGGAGGTCAAGATGCCGGGGATAGAGGCCGCAGAGTTCTTCAACCTGGACTACGTGGACCCCAAGGGAAGGCAGCTGTCCTCCATGGAAGGCGAGAAGGTAGGGTATGACATGCTAATACCGGCCTCTACACAGGCGAGCATAGCAGTGAACCCTGATGTCAGAAGCCATGATAGCTGGATCCCAGTAGACAAGTACAGGCTTAACATCGCTGGCTATGATGACGCATATGCCATCGGGGACGTAGCTGCGCTCCCCACTGCAAAGACCGGCGTGACAGCTCATCTTGAAGCTTAGTGATGGCAGAGAACATAGCTGCAGACATCAAGGGACTGGAGCCGGGTACAGTTCACAGGGAGGGCGAACTGCCCGTTTGAAGTTGGGTTTGGGAGAGCTACTTTCGTCTAGACAATTATATGAGAAGGCAGCCAAGCCATCAAAGCCCACTAGGCTCAGGTACCTTATGAAGAAGCTGTTTAAGAGCATGTACTGGCTGACGCTTACAAGGAAGCTCGACTGGGTGTTTAAGCTGTACTTTGGCAACAACCTCATGCAAGTAGATAGAAAATAAGTGGGGGCTAGGCTGGCAAGATGCCTGTAGCTACCCAGCTGCAAGCATGGTGTACCTCAGGATCAGGCCCCCTATTATGATGAGAGCCGCTGCTGTCAGTAGAAGCACATATGGAAGTATGAGGCCTCCTGCTTCTACTCCAGCTCCCTTGCCACGTGTTATATGCAGGTATTCTAGGAGGAAGGATATTGCTAGGCCTACTCGCATCACGCCGCCTACGAATAGCAGCTTCAAGTGCGCGCGGAGACCCTGAAGAGGTTATGGGCCTAGGCAGCCAGCAGAGCCCATGCAGCACTTAGATCCTACATTAAAGGAGTTCTAGCACTAGCTGGCTATTCACTTATTTGAATGCCTTGCTTCATGCAGGATAACTTTTTTAGCAGGCAGCTACTGGTATGCCGGCTTCTCTGGGCATGCTGCTAGGGGTGTAGGCTTTGGAATATGATGTCGAGAAGCCCATCTGGGAGCATATAACTGAGCTGTCTGAGAGGCTTAAGGTCATTGTGCTTGTGGTTGGTGCTGCAGCTTTCATTATTGGAGTCATCCCAGCTAGGCCCTTTGACCCATCTAGCTATAGGGGAAACTACACCACCTTAGTTTCATACATAATCAGTAGCCTTGAGGAGAAGATGCTCCCTGAGGGAGCTGAGATCATAGCAGGTGGCTGGATGGACGTGTTAACCGTGTACTTGACTGCCTCTCTAGTCTTAGGCTTCCTGGCTGCATCCCCTGTCGTCGCGTACGAGATCTGGAAGTACATTGGCCCTGCTCTCTACAAGCATGAGAAGAAGCTGATAGCCTACTTTATGCTTGGCTTCGTGTCGCTGTTCGCCCTAGGAGCCGTCTACGCCTTCTACATAATTGTCCCGATTACAGCTAAGGTCATAATGTGGCTTGCCATCAAGGGAGGAGCCACACCCGTATTCACTCTCAAGGAGTTCATGAACTTCATATTCCTAGCTGTAGTAGCTACAGGACTCTTCTTTAACTTCCCACTAATACTGCTTGTGCTCGTTAAAGCTGGAGTAATAGACACCAAGACCCTCTCAAGTAACGTTAGGAAGGTGTTTCTGGGGGTTCTGATACTGACAGCTGTACTTACACCTGACCCGTCTCCCATCAGCATGCTTCTGCTTAGCATACCGTTTATGGGCTTATACCTGATTGTGATATTCGTAGGGAGGAGGCTTGAGAGAGAAGCTACTTGATCAGGAGCTTAGCAAGCAGCTTTAGATGAAGAGGCAGCCTTAAGCTCTTAGCTAGGCTCCTGGATGGGTAGAGGTCTTCTGTAGCCCTGTACTCTGTTTCAACAAGCTCTCTTACTGCAGCAGCTAGATCCTCCCTGCGTGCCTGCGAGCTGGCAAGCTCGGAGATCTTTCTGTCAAGTTCTATCCTCCTGAGCGTGAGCTCGTATTGCTCTCGGCTTATGAGGCCTAGGCTGAGCTTTGCTTTGGCCATCTCCTCTATGGCTCTCGCTGAGGACTCAGCTATCTCTTCTCTGCTCATCCAGCTTGTCCTGTAGTTTAGGATCTGTTTCCAGTGGAGTTCTGTTAGGGCCCTCCTATGGCAGGCTAGTGACCTCCATAGGATGGCATAGCCATAGCTGTCTGGGTCTTCGAAGGCTAAGCTACCGGGATCGACGAAGGGGGCTAGGGGGGCTACGAAGGAATCTATCCTGCCCCTGGCGGTGGCTTCCTTTGTGATGTATAGCAGGTACTTTGCAGGCTTGTCAGCGTGGCTTGGCTTCTGTAGGGGGAGCCCCACCATGAAGTATAGGTCTATCCTCTTGAATCCGAGGCTTACCGCGTTTTTCACGGTCTTCTCCAGCTCGCTGTTCCCATATGGCCTTCCGAAGGCTCTTCGAACCTCCTCTATGGGGGATTCAGGTGAGATGTGGAGGTATATGCTGTCTCCTATTCGCCTTATTTCCTGAAGGATCTTCCTTGAGGCTGGGTAGAAGAGCTCGAAAAACAGCTCATTGCCCAGATCTGCTTCCCTTAGCGCCTTGGCTACAGCTAGCGCTCTCTCCTCGCCGCCTATTCTCAGGTCTCCGACGAAGAATATTGGGGCAGATATCATGCTTGCTATGGACTCAGCTTCCTCTGCTATCTTGTCTGGAGACTTCAGCGCCACCCTACTCCTGTTTAGGTAGCACTTGAAGGCTGAGGCTGACCCTCCACACGTTATGCAGTTGAATATGCAGCCCTTTACTGTGATGACTGCTGTCACAGGCTTCTCCTTGAAGCCGTAGAATGGTGATGTTAGATCCATGTCTCTCGTCCTAAGGAGGTTCTTGGCTACAATCCAGTGGTCTACTCTGTTATTGAAGTCGCTGGGGACGTGTGATATGGGCTCAGCTCTCACCTTATTGCCGTCTCTCCATGCTACGTTGGGGACCCCCTCTAGGCTCCTGTGCTGGCTTATCCTCTCTGCTAGCTGCCTCATGACCTCCTCTGTGGAGTCTCCTCTGACCACAATGTCCACATAGGGGTGCTGAGACATTATCTCCTGCCAGTAGTATGTTGCTGAGAAGCCTCCGAGTACTACTGTGGACTCTGGGTGAAGTTTCCTGATGATCTTAGCTAGCTCTAGTGCTCCATGAGCGTGGACAAGCCAGTGGAGGCTTATCGCATAGACCTCAGCGTTCAGCTTCTTAAGGAACTTGGGTGGGCTGAACTTCCTGTCGGCTAGCATCTTAGCAGCTATGTTGAATATCCCAACTTTGAAGCCAGCTTCCTCCAGGTATGTTGAGATGGTGAGAAAGCCGTAGGGGTACATGTCGAACACATAGAGCGAGGGGACTACCTCGCTTATCGGGCCAGCGTAAGATGGAAGCTCCCTGAAGTCGTATACGCTTGGAGGGTGTATGAGAGCCACATCAACCCTCATTAGACCACCTTCCTAGCTACTACACCAGCTAAAGCTAGTAGCTGCGTGACCTGCAGGACAGCAAACCCCACCTTAGCCAGAGCTGTCTTCAGGCAGCTTAAAGTCCACATGAGCTGGTATGTTGGGTGAAGCATCCTCCAAGCTCTCCCTCTCAGGCCGCATATGGCAGACGCAACCAGAGGAACAAGCTTCCTAATGTACATGGAGAGAAGCTCCTGGCCCGCTCTGCTTCCAGGCTTAAACAGGTCTACTATAGCCAGTAGCCCCCCAGGCTTAAGCACTCTATGCGCCTCAGCTAAAGCCCTCACACGGTTCAGCGAGTCCCTGAGGGCATATGAAAAGACAACACAGTCGAAGTACCCGCTTGGGAACGGCATTTCCTCCATTCTGGCAAGCACAGGCCTTAGAGGAAGCCTTGAAGACCTTTCTCTCACAGCTACAGCCATCTCAGGTAGCACATCTAGGCAGTACACCTCTCCACCTGGATGCACCTTAGATACTAGAATAACAGAAGACAGCCCTGGGCCACACCCCACATCTAGAACCCTAGAGCCAGGCTCAAGAGGAAGAGACCCCAGCACCTTAGATCTCAGAATCCCTGAGAGGCCTAGGGTTACTGCACTATTTACCTGCTCATAGCATGGTATAGTGTCTCTTAAGGCAAGCTCGACAGAGAGCCAGAGCTGCTGTGGGATCCCTAGCTGCATCAGGATACCCCCTTGAGGTACTCTGAGAACTCTAGGAGCTTCTCCTCGCCCTGGATGTCCTCTGGGAGCATTGGTATGACTATTATCCCAGGGCTCTTCCCAAACTCCCTCTCGAGAAGCTCAAGGTACCTGGCATGCACCTCTGACTTCCTGACCCAGGGCTTGCAGCTACAGGCTTCTCTCTGGAAAACCTGGTTGACTATGACCTTGCGTACTCTTATGCTGAAAGCAGCTAGCTCCTGCATTATGCGCTTAGCTTGAGTGTACCCTAGCCACTCTGGTATGGTCACTATGTACGCCTCGAACTCTGGGGAGGCGAGCATGCCCAGCACATCCTCAGCTAGCTTCCTCCAGCTGCTTATCAGCTTCAGGGGGTCAGCTCTCTCCTTACGCCTTATCTTATCCAACGTGGACTTTACTCTCAGGTACATCGCTGCTGCATCACCGAGGTGGCTGTATAGCTGCTCCTCTAGCTTCACCAGGGACAGAGCTCCGCCAGCAGGGGCAGTATCCCAGACTATGAAGTCATACTCCCCAGTGCTCTTCTTGTCTAGGATATACCAGAGCATGAACTCGAATCCTATGCCAGGTGCTCCAGCAATGTAGTCTATAACCTCCTCTCCGACAGGCAGGAACGAGGACACTACATCATAGACCTCCTTCCCAAACCTCCTCTTCCACCTCTCAACCACAGCATCCTCATCAAGCTCAGCAGCATACAGGGATCCACTCACTACTCTCGGGTCAGGACCAAGCTCTACACCAAGTATATCTGACAGAGAGGGAGTGGGGTCGCTGGTAACCAGCAGAACCTTGTGCCCACCTTTAGCCAGCCTGACTGCGAGAGAAGCTGAGCACGTGGTCTTACCTACACCACCCTTGCCCCAGAAGGATATAATCCTCAAGGAGCCCCCCGCATGGCATGGCTGTTAAGAAATTTTACCATGAAGCTCAGCGGTAAGCAGCATGAAGCAGAGGAGTTTACATTAAGGCCAGCTCATACCTCCTAAACCTCTGCGCGCCCAGCGAGAGCAGAGCCCTCAGCCTGCTCCCCCTATAGCTGAAGTGAA
>QMWA01000036.1 GCA_003661385.1 Thermoproteota archaeon
CTATAGTCCACTGCACCGCGTTGACATGGCTCTTTCTCCTGAACACATATGGGACTATTCCAGCTCCAGTCTCAGCCTCCACATCACTATTCACCCACTTGTTTCCACTCAGCTTGTAGAGCTCGTACTGCCATGGGCCATCTGCTGTCATTGTAGTTGTATCTCCGAATATTATCTGTCCCATGTCAAGTGTGACATGTGTATGCCTGTTCACATAGTCTGATATCTCAGACCCTGCAGACCTGAGTGTGCTCCAGTCGTCTCCGCCAAATGCATTGAACTGGATGTGAACCATGTGTATGTCAGCTTTACCATCCTTAGCTAGGTCTCTGACGCACTCCATGGTGTCCATTGTCACCGAGAAGTTTCCAGGCCTCCCTAGAGCATTAGCGTGGACGTGTATGTATGTTGGCAGGTTAAGCTCCTGAGCTGCCTTACAGAGGCCCCTAAGTATCTCTCTTGGCGTTATATCGAAGTAAGGCACCTTATCATCTATGTGCTCTAGGTTCTTCCCCCACCCCCATGCCTCAACTCCACCAGGGTTCACTATCTTTACCCCAAACCCTTTGAGTACGTTGATCATCCACCCAACATATGTTATACATTTGTCTACATCGCCCTCCTTGAGAAACTCCATTACAAACCAGTTGTTCCCAAACATTGGGAGGCATGCCTTGTCAACTATTGGTGTGTCGTTGAGTTCTTCATGGGTGTGCCTGGTTTTCAGGGGTGGGGAAGCCGGCTCCATTACTGTAGTGTAGCCCATTACCGCATATCTGTACCCTGTTGTGAATGTCGATGGGACGCTTCTCCCAACACCGCTTCTCTTGTACTTAGTCTTCGGCTCAGGATCCTTCACGTGGTCTTCTGGCCTCAAAACCCTGCCGGAGTTCACCTTTGCTCCTGCTATATGGGAGTGTAGGTCTACTCCTCCTGGCATCACAATCATTCCAGAGGCATCTATTACCTTAGCTTTGCTCTCCTCTACGCTTTCCACTATCTTCCCATCTTTCACATAGATGTCGATTTTCTCTCCATTTACTCCATTAGCTGGGTCGTAAACATAGCCTCCTCTGACTATGAGCTCCATTTAACCACCTCTCATAGCCCTAATCCTATCCAGTATCATTCTCAGGATCTCAACGTCAGGCTTCAAGCCATCAGGTGGGTTTATCACCTTCTTCATGTGTATAGGCACGCCATCCATCCTATAAGCTGTCCCTTCTACCTCAATGCCCAGCATTGCAGTCGGTATCACCACTTCAGCTATGTCTGTTGTTGAAGTCCACCTTGGGTCTATCAGAACCACCGGTATCCTGGACAGATGCTCAACTGCTTTCCTTGGGAAGTTTGAGGCTGGATCTGATGCGACTATCAGAGCTGCATCTGCTTCTCCTCTAACGAGTATATCTGTGACAGATGTTTCACCTGGATTATATCTCGGGTACCCGTGGCTGAAGTCTACAGCATAGGGGTAGCCTGTTTGCCATGTGAAGACAGCGTTCGCACCTACCACGTTATAGTGGCCTCTCATGGGCATCATGACAAATTTCGTGTATGCATTGAGGTCTCTGACAAGAGAGATTGCCAAGTCAATATTCCTATACTTTCCTCCTGTCATGGTAAGTCCTACTCCCCAGAAAAGCACTCCGAACTCACATGAGATAAGCAGGTCAGCTACCTCTTCTATATGCTCCCTTTTGACCCCAGCTACCTCCTCTTGCTCCAGCTCTTCTCCTCTAACAGCTGTCCTAAGGGCAGATAGGAGCTCGTAGTCCTTTCCAGGCTGAATCTGAATGAAGTAATCTGCTACTCGCGCGGTATAGGTCTTCCTCACGTCCACGACTATAAGCGTCCTCTCATCTCTGCTCTTCCTGAACTTCCCCCTCGCCATTACAGTATACCTGGAGAGGTGCCTAGGATGGGACTGAAGAGGATTGGATGCCCAGTAGATTATGAGGTCAGCTCTGTTCTTGATTTCACCAAGAGTGCATGTTGGATGCCCTACCTCATGCACCCCAAGAACACTCGGCCCGTGGCAGACCACTGAAGTGTTGTCTATTACCCCACCAACTTCCTCCATAAGCTCAATCCCAGTAGCTATGGCTTCACAGCTTGTATTAGACCACCCATAGGATACAGGGTAGTCTGCATTCGCTAGCAGCTCAGCAGCTCTGTTAACAGCTTCCTCTAGGCTAGTCTCCTCGAGTTCTCCATTCTTCCTGACCATCGGCTTGCTTATCCTTTCCCTGTTGTAGTTTAAGTACTTTGTTATGCTCAGTGCGCACCCATTCTTTACTCCTGCTATCTTTCCCTCCTCGACCAAGATAACCAGGTCATCACATAGGCAGCCACAGAATGGGCACACCACGTCTCTAACCTCACTCAAGCCTCTCCCCTCCTTCTTCCCTGCCCTCAGCTCTATGCTCCTCTGCAGGCTCGATTTCTACTTCAATCCCTTTCAAGCTAGGCATACCAGTGGAGTGCGTTTCCTCGTCTATGATCTTGTTTATCCAAGGCCCATAGGGGACGAAGACTACTCCCCTCGGCACCTCCTGGAGGGGCCTAGCTGTCTTTAAGACGAGCTCTCCTCTCCTGCTCTTTAGTTTCACTAGGGATCCAGCTGTGACTCCAATCTCCTTCATGTCCTCCTCATTCATCTCGCAGTAGTTCATGATCCTCCTATACTGCTGAGATAGCTTCCCAAACTCAATACCCATGCCCTGAGAATAGCTTCTGCCAGTTATAAGAACCGCTTTAATCCGCTTCAAGCCCTGATCACCGCCAATCTGCTTCAAGTGAGGGTACCCGAGCCCTACGTTATTAAGGTTTGGGTAATCCCCCAACTCTCAGCAGCTCTCTAGGTCTCCAAAAACTATTATACTCAAGGTCGAACCCCCACCAGCTAGCTGAGAAGCAGGGATGGAAATATGGGCGAAATAACCCTTAAACCTAAGATTGAGATCAAAGTCCCACTTGATCTGAGCTGTATCTCTCCAGATAGTCTCTCATCTATGACTCCCGATGAGATCAAGAAGCTGGAAGTACAGTACGGCAACAAGAAGAAAGCACTCGGAGAAATCTTTGATGTAGCTGGCGAGCCTGGAGGAAGCCCAGAAGACACGAAGATACTGGTCGAAGGATCTCCAAGGATCAGAAAGCTAGGCAAAGGTATGTCTGCAGGCACAATAGAGGTCAAGGGGAGTGGAGGCCTATATCTTGGCGAGGAAATGAGTGGAGGCAGGATAGTTGTATACGGCGACTGTGGACCCTGGCTTGGAGCAGGTATGTCAGGTGGTGAAATAGAAGTACACGGCAATGCAGGTGATGCAGTAGGCGCCTCATATAGAGGTGCTGGGGAAGGCATGAAAGGAGGTCGAATAGTAGTCCATGGAAGCTGCGGGTATGAAGCTGGAGAATGGATGCAGGGTGGTGTGATAATCATTGAAGGAGATGCTGGCGAGTTTGTCGGCGTACACATGTCCGGTGGCACCATATTAGTGAAAGGAAACTCAGGTGAGAGAGCTGGTGCACAGATGACCAAGGGAACGATAGCGATTCTCGGCAGAATTCCATCGGTTCTCCCCAGCTTCACAATAGACTCGATAAGGAAGTCGGTTAAGGTTGAGGGTGAGAAGATACCCGGCCCATTCTACGTGTTCATAGGAGATCTAGGCGAAGGAGGAGAGGGGAGGCTCTACATCTCGGTGGAAAGCAACCCACATCTCAAAGAGTACGAGAAGTACCTAGAGGAGATCTGATCTCTCCACTAAGTATTTAACTACCTCAATTGAAGGCTGAGGGTGCGACTATGCCTATAGTCAATGGTGTTGAAGTAGATGATTCAGCTTTTGCAGAGCTATTTCCAATGTGGGTTGGTAGAGTACTAATAACTGCCGACAGCGAGAAGTGGGCTATGGCTGCAGCTCAAGCTGCAACAGGCTTCGGCTCATCGGTCATAATGTCCCCTGCCGAAGCAGGGATTGAGTGTGCTGTTCCGCCATCAGATACCCCCGATGGCCGCCCTGGTGTACTGATACAGATATATCAGAGGACAAGGCCGATGCTTAAGGCTCAGATGATATCGAGAATAGGCCAGTGTGTCATGACCTGCCCAACAACTGCCGCGTTCGATGCATTACCTGAGGCTAAGAGAAGACTGAGGGTAGGCCATGCAATAAGGATGTTTGGAGACGGATTTGAAGAGAAGAAGGAGATGTATGGTAGGACTATGTGGGTAATTCCGGTGATGGAGGGGGCATTCATCATTGAAGACCGGTTTGGCGCAAAGAAAGGCATTGCAGGCGGGAACTTCATCATCATGGGGAGCACGAAGGAGAGTGCTTTAAGGGCCGCTGAAGCCGCTGTAGAAGCCATAAAGAAGGTAGGTGGCGTAATACTGCCATTTCCAGGTGGAGTATGTAGGTCAGGGTCTAAGGTAGGCTCCATGAAGTACAAGCTTCCTGCTTCAACAAACCACATGTTCTGCCCTACACTCAGGGAGAGGGTTCCTGAATCCCAGGTTCCAGAACAGGCCTCAGCGGTCTACGAGATAGTATTCAATGCAGTATCCCTAGACAAGATAAAGGAAGCAACTAAAGCAGGCATAGAGGCTGCCACGAAAGTAGAAGGCATCATAAAGATCTCTGCCGTGAACTTCGGAGGCAAGCTTGGTCCAGTCAAAGTCTATCTAAGGGACTTATTCACCTGAGCATTATGTAGTCCTTACCGGCAAGTGAAAGCGACCCCACTACGACTCTAGCCTCACCATCAGCTACCTCAAGCTCCCCCCTAATTTCGACTGCATCCCCCGAGAGCAGTGTCCCCGAGTAAAGCGAGCTGAGGCAGATGAGTTCTGTAGGTTTCATGCTTGCATCTCCCTCCAGAACTTCTACCCTACCTATTCTGTAGATGGCTGGGTAGAACACTCCTTCTTCATCGTCCTCTATCACCGCCCTCAAGACGACTTTCCCAAGTTTCACACAGCTGTGTACGCTTAAGTTCCCTATTTCCTCTCTTTCCCTGCAAGCTAGCACCGAGAACTCTGTCCCCATGTACTCTCCCCTGTTCCACCTCCTCTTAAGCAGCTTCTCCAGTCCAAATGGCGGTATGGAGTCTGTCCTCCATACGCCAGCATCCATCTTCCTTCTAAGCAATCTCTGGGAGTAAAGTTCGATTAAAGCCTCTCTGACCAGGGAAGCCTCGCTCTTCCCATATACAGTTAAGTCTATGTCAGAGAACGCTGTATTGTGCATGTTAAGGAGGATGCTTCCAGTGACTCCCATCTTTGATACGCTTACTCCTGCTTTCTCAGCTATCATGGACGCTAAACTAGCCGCCTTCGCCTCCAAAGGGTCTTTTTCATCCTTTGATAAGAGGCTCCTAAGCTTCTCCTCTGGGACATAGTGTTTAATGACCCGGCTCACTGGAACAGCGGAGAAAACCCCCACACATGGGATCGCTGTAAGGTAATGAGGAGCTTCTCTTTTAAGAAGTTCTAGGGTATCTTTGAGGAACTCCATAGTATAATACTTCAGCACCCTCTCAGCTCTGAACCCTCTTCCTCCCCACTTCCCCCTCCTGCTCTTCATGTACTTCAAGTAAGCTATAACCCTATCCTTCGGATGCTTGTTTCCAATGACGCAGAAGAAGTAGCCTTCACTAGTCTCGAGAAAGTCTCTATCTGCTACTTTCAATAGCATACCCCGGAGCTATGTAGCTCCAGTCGTCATTAAGGGAGATAACAAGCCTTATGCTGCCATCAGGGGGTATGCATAGCTCTATATGCCCGCTAACATATATCAGGGTGCCAGCTTTAGCTCCTTCGGTATCTCTTATTCTCAGGGAAAAGACCTCGCTGGCATTAACTCCCCTTACAGCTCTTATTTTGCACTGCATTGGAGTGAACACAGAATACCTGTCATCTAACACCTCATATACCCCCTTCACTCGCCCTAGTGGTATGTACAGCCTGCATTCCGGTAGGCTATCTGTCCTCGCCAGCCTGATGCTATACTCTACTCCGTTAAACATGCCTTGAAGGACTCTGCTAGCCTCTCTTCTCCTGAATAAGCTGTAGCTTATCTCTCCCCTAATGCTAGCATATTTCCTCTTTATGATGTCCTCGCTAAGTGGCTGGGTGGCTCCCTTAGCTCTAAGCTCGCTGAGCACACTATAAGCAAGCGTTCCGTCCTTTTCGCCATACACCACTAGATCTATGTCAGAGGTTTCGCGTTCTATGCCTAGGCTTACAGATCCGCTGACGCCTATGTTGCTCTCGCTAACGCCATAGCTTTCGAGCATGCTTGCCATCTCCAGGGTTGCTTCTCCGACTCTGCTTCTAGCTCCACGCTTCTTAAGCCTGGCATAAGCCTCACGCGCCTTCAAGATGCTCATGATGTCTTCAGAGAGTACTCTCATGGCAACTCTGCCTATGGCTTCATCATACCACAGGTACCTCCTTGCATGCTTCATCACTTCTGCAAACCTCTCTCCTAAGGGGTACACCTTCAGCTTTCCAGCTGCTCCTGTCACGTACTTCAGGTATGCGGTATACCACTCCGCTCCATGTCTAGCTCCCTTAACCTCGAATACATATCCTTCTCTCGTCAGTATGTAGTCTCCTTCAGCTAGCTTCTCCTTCTGCACAGGATTCTCCCCCTTATGTGCAGCTTAAAGCCGCAGTTAAGGCACCTGCCTTCTTTATCGAGCTTGCACCTAACAGGCCTTACACCCATCCTCTTTATGACTGCTTCACCGCATTCTGGGCAGTATGTATGTTCGCCCCAGTGTCCGGGTACATTCCCTATATATGGGTACATCACTCCCATCTTTCTAGCCAGCTTAACTGCACTTTCAAGCGTTTTGATAGGTGTCGGTGGATTACTGAATTTGTATGCCGGAAAGTACCTTGTGAAGTGTATTGGGGCCTCTGCTCCTGCGTGCTTCAGGTGTCTTTCAACAACCCACTCAATTTGCTCTTCCCTATCGTTTACTCCTGTAACTACTAGATTGACTACCTCGACGTGGTAGCCCATTTCTCTAGCTTTCTCGATGTTCCTCCAGACGACATCCACATCCACTCCACCACAGTATCTCTTGTAGACCTCTTCATCCCCTTTCATGTCCACTTTGAGTCCATCCATCCCACTTTCTCTCAGAAGCCTCAGAGCCTCTAGCGTCATGTACCCGTTTGAGACGAAGCAGCAGTATAGCCCTCGTGACACGCCGAGCTTGAAGACATCTATAGAGTACTCTAGCAGGAGAGTAGGTTCTTGGAAGCTTACACAGAGCCCTTCATCACCCCAGTACTTAGAGTACTCTATGAGCTGCTCAGGTGGCATGTACTTGTCTACGAGTGGGTCTGGCTTCCTTCTAGAGAGGTGGTAGTTCTGGCACCAGGGGCACGCGAAGTTGCAGGACCACGTTGAAAACGTCGTTGCATAGGATCCAGGCCAGTAGTGGTAGAATGGCTTGATTTCGATAGGCCTACTTTCTACAGCGCTCAGGTTCCCGTAGACCAGGGTATAGAGCCTGCCTCCTATGTTCACTCTAGTCCCACAGAAGCCACTTGCACCAGGTTCCATGCTACATCTGCGCTCACATAGCAGACACCTGACCCTACCTCCACGTAGCTTCTCATATAGCAGAGCTTCTCTTACTGTTGGCTTCTGAATTATGTTTGCTTGCATGCTCTCATTATATCTACAGCTTTATTCGAGTCTATGACTTCAGCTTTGAGGACTTCTCTCATGTGCTCCAGCGCCCACCTGTGTCTATCCTCACTTAAGCTAGCTGTCCCATCTGACACAACCAGCACGGTATATCCTCTAAAGAAGGCATCAGCTACAGTATAGAGCACGCATATGTCTGTGAGCACCCCTGTTACAATGAGCTTATCAACGCTTCTCTCTCTTAAAGCTAGATCTAGGTCGGTACCGAAGAAGCCGCTATATCTCCGCTTGTAAACGACAACCTCATTCGCAGCAGGCTTGAGCTCGTCGATGACCTCAGCTCCCCAAGTCCTTCTCACAGCATGTGGCGGGTAGAACTTGAACTCCAGGTCATCTGGCAGGTGTGCGTCACAGACATAGAATACTGGAGCTCCACTCTCTCTTGCTGCAACTAGTATCTTCCTTATGTTGCTGATTATCTTCCTCGCCTCAGGCACATACAGTGCTCCTTTCTCGCTTGCAAAGTCGTTTAGCATGTCGACTACCAGGAGTGCAGTCGACAATAAGACCCCCTGCCATCAGTCAACTGTACTGCTTTAAAACTTCTATCACATCACAGTTATCAGGAGGTGTCTCAGCCAAGTGCAGCTGAAGTGCTTGAGATGTGGCAAACTGTATCCTCCTATAGTTACACTAGAGAAGTGCGCTTGCGGTGGCCCTCTATCTCTCGAGGGAGCCAGGTCAAGTGGTACAGGAGACGGGGTATGGAGATATAGGAGGCACCTTCCCAGCATGGAGGTCGAGCTATCTTTAGGAGAAGCTGCAACTCCGCTGATACCCTGCATAGGTCTGCAGAAGCAGATCAGGTTAGCTAGTCTCTATGTGAAGGACGAGTCGAAGAACCCTACTGGCTCCTACATAGACAGAGGTAGCGCTGTGTTAGCATCAGCCATAGCTTCCTCAGGCCTACTCTCAGTGAGGCTCCACGGAGACGGAAACTACATTGCATCGATGGGGGCATACTTGGCTAGAGCTGGTGTGAAGGCTCTTGGAAGCTATGAGCTGCCAGTAGACTTAAGCAAGACCATACAAGCATCGCTATATGGGGTGAAGCACAGCTCATCAGAGAGCTCACCAGTGGTATCATATCGCAACCCATTCATGCTAGAAGGCTTAAAGACTATCGCCATAGAGATGGTAGAGCAGCTTAACACGGTGCCCTCTGCTGTCATTGTACCCACTGCCACAGGGGTCCTCCTGTTCTCGCTCTATAAAGGATTTAGAGAGCTCCTTGACTATGGGAGCATAGACAACCTTCCTGTGTTATATGCTGCTGTCTCAAAGGGGCACCCCTTAGTCAGCTCTAAGCAAGCACATACTGCGTTGTTCCTTCCGGTAGCTGATAAAACCTACATAGAGGAGGCGAGAAAAGCTCTGAGAGGTACAGGGGGGGATGCAGTTGAGGTATCTGATGCTGAAATGATCCGCTGCGTGAGGGTCTTAGCTAGAGTTGAGGGGATACTAGCTGAGCCTTCTGCTGCAGCCTCTGTAGCAGCCTGCTTCAGGATTTCTAAGAGACTAGCTTCATCTAGCCCCGTAGTCGCATTGGTCACAGGATCAGGCCTTAAAGCCTTAGATCTCCTGGCATACTCCTCTGATGCTACAGGCGCAGGTGCAGCTTTCCACAGGATAAAGGTCGAGATTCTCAAGGCTATAGCCGAGCGTGCTCCAATCCACGCATATGGAATCTATAAGCTGCTTAACGAGAGAGGGCTAGCTACCTCCCCACAGCTGGTCTATGCATATCTCGAGGACCTCAGCAAGAGAGGCCTCGTCTACAGCATGAATGTTGCCTCGCAGAGGAGGAAGAAAGTATTTTACTTGACTCCAGTAGGCCGCTCTCTTCTATCGCTAGTAACCTATTAACCCGTGCTTTGAATAAAGTTTATCACCAGGAATCAAGCTCACTAAGGTAGCATGTTGCAGAAAAGCGCCAAAGAGCTGGCATTGATAGCCATATTCACAGCAGTCAACTGCATCTCAACAACTCTAATTCAGGTGTACATTCCTGCGACAAAGGGGTACTTCAATGTAGGAGAGTCAACTGTTTACATCACAGCAATGCTGTTCGGCCCGAAGGTTGGGGCTCTAGCTGGTGCGCTAGGTCCTGCTCTAGCAGACGTAGCTACTGGATACTACATCTATGCACCAGCGACAGCAGTCATTAAGGGGCTGGAAGGGCTTGTAGTTGGCCTTTTAAGTAGAAGAGCTGTCAGAAGAAGGATTCCAGGCTACTTGTACGCTCTAGCTCCCTCCGTTCTCCTACTGATCATAGGCATCATGTACTACACTGGGTCATCAGAGCTAACTATAGGAATCCCAAAGTTAAATATGACAATCCTAGTCGAGATACACTACCTAGCTTGGATCATCACAGCAGTTGTAGCAGCTGCTGCCTTAACCTATGTGGCAAGAAGCCCAGAATGCCTACAGTGGGTTATATCGGCTTCAGCTGGGGGGGCTATAATGGTTCTAGGGTACTTCCTCTATGAGCAGCTTGTCCTCGGGTACTATGCTATAGCGGAGGTTCCCTTTAACATAGCTCAAGTACTTGTTGGGATACTCATTGCAGTCCCTACAGTGAGCACCTTATCTCGTAGGCTGCCTAGCTCTTCAAGGAGATTCCTCCTCGATTCTAGCGCCATCAAGTGATATGCCTGTCTTAAAGCACTCAAACCCCATCCGTTCTATTGCTTTAGCTATTTGTTCAGCCTTGCTCTCATCTACAGCTATCACGCAGCATCCTCCTCCCCCACCTCCTGAGAGCTTAGCTCCATATGCGCCAAGCTCTATGGCTTTCTCGACTATCGCATCTAACTCCCTAGTTGAGACCTTAAGTGCCTGGAGAAGCCTGTGATTCAGAGTCATAAGCTCACCGATACGCTCAAAATCACGCTTCTCAAGAGCTTTTCTTCCCTCCTCAGCTACTTCCCCGATGGCATCAATTATCTTAGTATACACCTCGGGGTACTTCTTCATCAGCTGAGCTACTCTCAATATCATGTTGCGTGTGAGGCTTTTCCTACCGCTCCAAGCTATTAGAAGAGGCATGGGCTCTCTTAAGCTCAGCTGCTCTACTCTCATGGCACCTTGTCTCCAACTAACCCAGAGTACTCCTCCCAGCACAGCGCATGCTGGCCCGGTCTTGCTTGCCCTCCCATGTATCTCCCGCTCTACCTCAAATACTCTCTCTAGAAGCTCTTCTCTGGTGAGCTTAGCTCCCAATGCAGAGGTCACCGCAAGTATGCTGCAGGCTGCGACCGAAGCCGAGCTAGCCATCCCGCTTCCAATGGGAATACTTGAGTCGATTCTGCAGTATACCCCCTGTATTCCAGCTATCCTCTTGAGCGCATATGCAATAGGCTTAAGTTCATCAGGCCCCTCTTCCCTGCCTTCTCTTATCAAATATGGCCTTTTAAATGCTGAGGACTCGACGTAAACTAAGGGGGCTTGTCTAGCTTCAGCTCTAGCTATGGCTCTTCTATCGATACTGCATGCAAGTGCGGGTTTCTCATAGAGGACAGCATGTTCTCCAAAGAGGAAGGGC
>QMWA01000037.1 GCA_003661385.1 Thermoproteota archaeon
CTAGAGAGACTCTGACACCATACCTTGGGCTATGCTTTGGGCTCCAGCTCGCTGTAGTCGAGTACGCTAGAAACGTCTGTGGGCTAGAGGGAGCCCACACAACCGAGATAGACCCTGACACACCCCACCCTGTGGTTGACATCCTCCCTGAGCAGAGGAAGCTCATAGAGGAGGAGAAGTACGGTGGGACTATGAGGCTCGGCAGCTACCCAGCCGTCCTCAGGCCTGGCACCCTAGTCCACAAGCTCTATGGGAGGGATGTGGTCTACGAGAGACATAGGCACAGGTATGAGGTCAACCCAGAGTACCATGGGGTCCTGCAGGAGCATGGGCTTGTTTTCTCCGGGATGTCCCCGGATGGGAGACTTGTTGAGTTCATTGAGCTCCCTGAGCACCCGTTTTTCGTCGGAACACAAGCTCACCCCGAGTTCAAGTCGAGGTTCCTCAAGCCGCATCCGCTGTTCAAGGGCTTTCTTGAAGCTGCTCACAGGAGGAAGGTGGGTCGCTCGATGCGGTGAGTCATCACATGCTCAGCCCCGGGCAGTCAGCTCATCCCCTAGCTTCAGCTGCCTGCTGGGTATTTAAGGCTTCATGTACTCTCTGAGAGCTCTCCTCCTCTTAGCTGAGAGGGCCTCCTCTATTGTGCCCTCTGCTATCACCTCGTATATGTCAGCTATCTTCCCTGGAGCTCCTCTGAGCACCCTGCCTACCCTCTGGGCCATCTGCCTTGGTGAGCCGCTTCCGCTTGCTACTATCGCTACGTCTGCGTCTGGGACATCTACGCCCTCATCTAGGACCCTTGTGGTCACTAGTATGTTCACGTCTCCCTTCTTGAATGCGTTGAATATCTCAGCTCTGTTCCTTGTCCTGCCTACCATGAGCTCCGCTTTGAGGCCCTTCTCTAGGAGGGCCTTGTGTATCTTCTCAGCTTGCTCTATGTACTCTGTGAATATGAGGATTTTCCTGCCCTTCTCAGCCTCGACTACCTCCAGTACTGCGGGTATCTTCTTTTCAGCTAGCAGAGCGTACCTCTTCTGGACCATCAGCCTCTCGTCTTCGTCTCTTGCCAGGGCCATTTCCCTCCACATCTGGGTTTTCTCCCTGTCTGTCAGCTTGACCCTGATGATGTGGTGCCTGAACTCCGCTAGAACCCCTGCCTTGACAAGCTCCCTGTAGCCTATCTTGTAGACCACGTCCCCTGAGCAGAGGAATATGAGGTGCTCGTTCTGGTCGCTTCTCTCTGGTGTAGCTGAGAGGCCTAGCCTGAACTTCGCTTTGGCTCTCAGAGCTATCTCCTTGAAGCTTGCTGCTGGAACATGATGTACTTCATCGAAGACTATGAGCCCAAACTTGCCTCCTATGCTGTCGATGTACCTAGCTACAGAGTTGTATATGCCGACTGTGACATCCCCTAGCTTCTTGCTTCTCCCTGTGAAGGAGCCTACCGCCACCCCAAGCTTCCTGGCTAGGAGCTCTCTCCACTGGGATGCTAGCTCCTCTGTCACCACGCAGACCAGCGTCTTGACTCTAAGCCTGTATATGGCCTCCATCCCGACATATGTCTTCCCTCCTCCAGTTGGAATGACTACCGTACCGAAGTAGCCGTTCTCCTCCCAGGCGTCCACAGCCTCCCTCTGGAAGCCATAGAGCTCGTAGTCTCTCCTCCTCACCTCGATCCTCTCTAGGGGCCAGCTGACCTTCTCCTCTAGCTTGATGGAGTGCCTTCTCGTGAAGCTCTTGATGTGGTGTATCATGAAGTATGGAGCCCTGTACACACCTGGCTTCAGCTCGTGTAGGAGCCTGATCCTGTGCTGGACTACCTCACCCCTATACCTCTCGTTGTAGACGACATACCTCATGAAGTCTAGCTCTGTTTTCTGCTCTTCTGTCAGGGCTTGGAAGTACACTATCAGGCCTTCCAGGCCGTCCTGCACCACAGCCTTTGGTGTGAGATCTAGGAGGCTTAGGAGCCTAGTCAGGTGCTCTTCTACGAAGTACCCCCTGGAGGCTGCCTTCTTGACCTCCTCAAGGGCCTTCGCTGGCCCGAGCTTGGCTGCTAGCCTCCTGAGCTCCTCTGGGCCTATGACAGCGTAGTCCCCAGCCTTCCTGAGCGGAGGTGGGGCTGGTGAGGCTGGCATGTAGGCTGCGAACAGGCCTGCTTCAGCCATTTCCTCTAGCTTCCTCTTGACCTGCTCCTCCAGCCCTGAGACCAGCCTCCTGATCTCCTCCTCGTCTACTCCCAGCTCAACTAGCTGCCTCCACCCTCTGGCTAGGGCTCTCCTCGGGTCCAGCACCCACTCTCCAGCTTGAGGGTTGAAGTAGCAGATTTCCTTGACTCTCTCCTTGACCTCGTGGAATGCCTGGTCTGGTATGCTCTTGAAGTACACTCTGCTTCCAACCCTGATCTTCATCTCAACCACAACCCACCTGGCTCCATGCTTATTAGGTTGGGTCCCTGGGGCTCAAGCACCCTTTAAAGGCTAGCTCTACATGGGGCTGGGGTGCTCTGCGATGGACGCAGGCGAGTTCATCGAGCTAGTTGAGGCAGCACGCAACGCCATGGAAGAGGAGGAGAGGGAGAGGCTTAGGGTGGGCAAGCTCATCAGGCTCCCGGAGTCAGGCAGCCTAGCTGTGTTCGGTGACGTGCATGGCGACCTGAAAGCCCTTGAGGCCTTGCTTAAGGAGGCTGAGCCATGGGATATGCTCCTGTTCCTAGGGGACTACGGCGACAGAGGGCCTAAGCAGCCTGAGGTCTACGCTAGGATCCTCAAGCTGAAAGCGGATAGCCCTGATAGGGTGCTGCTGCTCAGAGGAAACCACGAGCAGCTCCCCTGGCTTCAGGTGTACCCTCATGACCTACCTTGGCAGCTAGCTGACAGGTTTGGCAGCGAGGGCGACAGGGCCTATGAGAGGCTAGCTCAGCTCTGGGAGGCTATGCCGATAGCTGCTGTAGCTGAGGGAAAGTACCTGATGCTCCATGGTGCTCCTCCAGTCGACCTCAAGAGGCTTGAGCAGCTTGAGGAGCCTAGCAGGGAGCACATGGAGCAGGTGCTGTGGAACGACCCATGGGAGGGAGACGAGGACATCCCATCGAGCAGGGGAGCTGGAGTGCTTGTTTCAAAGCCTACCATGAGGAGGGTTTTGGGGAGCATCGGGGTCAGGACGCTGATAAGGACTCATGAGCCATGTGAGGGGGTTAAGCTAGCTCACAGGGTTGAGGGCAGGCACCTTGTGCTGACTGTGGTCTCCAACACAGTGTACTGGTTCAAGACAGCAGCTGTGGTCAAGCTGAAGCTGGAGGACGAGGCCAAGACAGCAGATGAGCTCGCTGAGAAGCACGTCAAGAGGTATACTGTTGGCTAGGGTATTATCTCAGTGGTGTTATTGTACTTGGGGTAGTAGAGCTGTTCTCCACTCAGCACCCCCTCCTCTAGAAGGCGTGTGGCAGCTGGCTTCACCCTCCTAACCTCCTCTATGAGGTGCTTGACTGAGCTGCAGACCAGCCTGAAGCCCTCTTCCCCCCACAGCCTCTCCATGTAGGCGTATAGGCACCTCCCACCGCATACTGGAAAGTACTTGCATGTGGTGCACGGGCTTCCTATCCTGACCCTCCCAGGGAGCTCACCTGGGCTAGCTGACTCTATGCTGCCTAGCTTACCCCACTCCACGTCTACTGCTATTGGGCATGCTAGGATGTCGCCGCTTGTCGATATCGCGAATGCCTTGACACCTGCTTCACATGGCGGTGCAGGGTTGGGCTCGAAGAGCAGGGCTCTGAGGACCCCTAGGAGTGGGACGAGCCCAACCACCTCACCTTGGCTGAGCTTCCTAGCCCAGATTGACGTGAGCTGGGTGAGCTCTGGCATGTAGCTTTCTCTCAGCCACCTCTTGAAGCCCCAGTCTCTGCTCCAGACCGCGTCAAGCTGCCAGTGTATGTGGTCAAATACCCCTAGAGATGTGAGGTGGAGCACGTCTCTGAGGATGCTGCTCTTCTCTGAGACCGTCATCCTCGCTATGAGGTCTCCCTTGAAGCCTGACTTCCTTATGTAGGCTGCAGCCTCCAGCACACGCTTGTACACGCCGCGGCCTCTATAGTAGTCTGTAACCTCCTCTCTGCCATCTATCGATAGGAGGACTGCATCAAACCTCCTCCAAAGCCTGGGGCTGAGCTTCCTAGCTAGCAGCCCATTTGTCTGGATTACTAGCTTGCTTGGCTCCATGGAGTCGAGCAGGTCACCTATCAGCTTCGTGTTGAGCAAGGGCTCTCCGCCGTAGAACGCTACTATAGGCTCCCTGTCCTTTGAGAGGAAGTCAAGCAGGTCATCCAGCCTGTACTTCACTTCCCAGGGGACTAGGCTGTCTGGGAAGCTTCCTCCACAGTACCTGCAGGACAGGTTGCATCTGCCAGTTGTCATTATGAGGTACAGCACATGGCTAGCTTCCCCTAGGGGTTAAAATAGGTGGTGGTGCTGGATCTATATAGAATACTGCATGTTCTATAGAGTTTGTGTCTAATGCTTATAAGCAGGGGGCTAAGTGGAGTATGGTGTAGACCTTGCCTAAACGCCCCCGGCGAAAACTCACTAAACGCCTCAATGGTGATAGGGGGTTCTTCACGCTGGCCTTGTGCTTCGCCTTGGCTGTCACAGCTCTGTTCACCCTGGTGCTCTACGAGCTGGCCAGGGGCTCTAGGCTGTCAGTAGCTGAGGCTGGAGCAAGCCTCCTGTCAGCTGAGTGGAACCCTGGGCATGGGAGGTTCGGGCAGCTCCCCTTCATCTACGGGACCCTGGTCTCCTCAACCCTAGCTCTTGGCTTAGCGCTCCCTTTGAGCTTGCTGTCAGCAGTGTTCCTGGTTGAGATGTGCCCTAGAGGCATAGCTGACCTGCTGTCCTCTGTGATAGAGCTGATAGCAGCTATACCGAGCGTTGTTATAGGCCTCTGGGGCATATTCGTGCTAGCCCCCGTGGTCAGGGACTACATCCAGCCTGCTCTCAGCAAGCTCAGCTTCATACCGCTGTTCTCAGGCAGGACCATGGGGCTCTCGATGCTCACTGCAGTCCTGGTGCTGGCCCTCATGATAACCCCGATAATAACGTCGCTCTCCAAGGAGGCCATAGCCTCCGTGCCAGCTGAGCTCAAGGACGGGCTCTACGCGCTCGGGGCAACCAGGCTTGAAGTCATGAAGTACGTTGTGATCCCCTATGCGAAGCGTGGGATCCTCGCTGCAGCAGTCCTCGGGTACGCTAGAGCCATAGGCGAGACGATGGCTGTCACAATGGTCATAGGGAACACGCCTGTGATCTCAGCTAGCTTGCTTTCTCCAGCTTACACTCTGGCAGCTGTCATAGCAAACGAGTTCGTTGAGGCAACCAGCGAGGTCTATGTCTCAGCTCTGGTGGCATCTGGGCTCATACTCTTCATCATGTCAGCTCTAGTGAGCTTAGCTGGCAGAGCCCTGGCGAGAGGTGGTGTAGGATGAGGCTCAGGAAGCTAGCTGACAGAGCGTTCACGCTGGCTTGCTTCGCCAGCGTGCTGCTTGTCTTAGCTCCGCTCTTCAGCATAGTGTACACTGTGGCGTCGAGAGGAGCTAGAGCACTGAGCATAGACTTCATCACCTCGCTTCCTGCCCCAGTAGGTGAGGCTGGAGGGGGGGTAGCCAACGCCATCCAGGGCACTGTCATGCTCACCCTGCTCTCTATGGGCATCACCCTCCCGATAGGAGTCGCCTCTGGGATATACCTGGCTGAGTACGGGCGTAGTAGGCTAGCTGACCTAGTTGCTGTAGCCAGGGACACGCTTGCTGGCACCCCATCCATCGTGGCAGGGGTCTTCAGCTACATGCTCATCGTGTCGAGGTGGGGTTTCTCAGCTCTAGCTGGAGCAGTAGCCTTGAGCGTCCTGGTGATACCAGTGGTCTCAAAGGCCACAGAGGAAGCTTTGAAGATGGTCCCCAGGGAGGTAAAGGAGGCTGGGCTTGCGCTGGGGCTCAGGAGGTGGAAGGTTGTAGCGTACATCCTGCTCAAGGAAGCTAAGGCAGGGATACTCGCTGGAGCTCTGCTCTCCATGGCTAGGGTAGCTGGGGAGACAGCTCCGCTGCTCTTCACCTCGTTTGGGAATCAAGGGTATGCGGGAGGCTTCCTAGACCCATGCTCAGCTCTCCCACTCGTCATCTACGTCTACGCCACCTCACCTTACGAGGAGTGGCATACTCAAGCCTGGGGGGCTGCTCTCCTCCTGATGCTGGCTGTACTCTCGATAAACCTGGCTGTGAGGAGGGTTGTGAGGGGGTAGCTTGAAGATAGAGGTTAAGGAGCTCAGCGCGTGGTATGGTAGCCATCAGGTCCTTAGGAGTGTGAGCATGGGGGTAAGAGAGAACATGATAACAGCTATCATAGGGCCTAGCGGCTGCGGCAAGACCACCCTCCTCAGGTGCTTGAACAGAATGCATGAGCTGGTAGACGGCGCCAGAGTGGAGGGGGAGGTCCTCCTCGACGGGGAGAACATCTACGACCCCAGCGTGGACCCAGTGGAGGTCAGGAGGAGGATCGGGATGGTGTTCCAGAAGCCCAACCCCTTCCCACACATGAGCATATTCGACAACGTGGCCATAGGCCTCAAGCTCGCTGGAGTCAGGGACAAGAGGAAGCTCAGGGAGGTTGTTGAAGACTGCCTTAAGAAGGCTGCCCTATGGGATGAGGTCAAGGACAAGCTCGACCAGCCTGGTGGAAGGCTCTCAGGAGGACAGCAGCAGAGGCTGTGCATAGCTAGAGCCCTGGCGACAAGCCCTGAAGTTCTGCTCTTCGACGAGCCCACTTCAGCCCTAGACCCAATCTCAGCCATGAGAATCGAGAACCTCATGCTAAGCCTCAAAAGGGAGTACACGATAGTGATTGTGACACACAACATCCAGCAGGCTGCTAGGGTAAGCGACTACACAGCCTTCCTCTACAGGGGAGTGCTGGTAGAGTATGGTGAGACAGCCGTCATGTTTAAGACCCCCAGGCACAAGCTTACAGAGGAGTACCTGACTGGCAGGTTTGGGTGATAAGACGAAGAGCAGAGGCTTTGTCAGGAGAGTTGCCCTGGATAGGGGGCTGAACAAGGTGAAGGAGATGGTCCTAGAGCTCAGTGGGATAGCTAAGGAGGCTGTCAGGCTCTCCATCGAGGCCCTGAAGGAGAAGAGCAGAGAGAAGATCGAGAAGGTGTATGAGCTTGAGAAGAGGAGTGACGTGCTGAACATGGACATAGAAGACGAGTGCCTCACCCTGGCTGCGCTCCAGCAGCCTGTTGCAAGAGACCTGAGGTTCATAGCATCGATGATGAGGATATCTAACAACTACGAGAGGATATGTGACCTAGCTCAGAAGATAGCTTACATAGCTGAGAAGACCATCGATAAACCTCTGCTCAAGCCCCTGATAGACGTGCCGAGAATGGGCAAGCTGGTCATCGAGATGCTTGAGATAAACGAGGAGAGCATAAGGACAGGAGACACCTCGATGCTTGAGATGGAGCTTAAGGCTAGAGACGACGAGATAGACCTCCTCTACAGCCAGACTTACAACGAGCTCGTAGGCTACATGGTCAGGATACCACACAGGATAGATGACGCCATAGACCTCCTGTTCGTCGCAAAGCACCTCGAGAGGATGGGAGACCTGGTAGCTAAGTCAGCTGCTAGACTCGTGTACATAGAGGAAGGCAGGAGAGTCTGGATAAAGTAGCAGTTTAAAGGCGCCAGTGAGAGGGGCTTAGGGTAGCCTTGAGCTCTGTAGTGGATGCGATGAGAAGGTTCATCAGCACATCGCCTGGAGTGCGAGGTGTAGTCCTAGCTACCTGGGATGGGCTCGAGTACGCTAGCGTAGGCGAGGTGGCTGACGCACCCAGCATATCAGCTGCCTCCTCAGTGGTCCTATCCACTGCAAGGAGGGCTTCTGAGATAACTGGCGCAGGCGAGCCCATCGATGCAGCTGTCTTCTGCGAAGGCGGAACCCTCTACTTCAGGGTGGTTGGAGACGAGTTCATCCTCTGCATATTCGGTGACATAGTGGTGAGCGATGTCTTCAGAGCTGAGGTCAGGCTGCTCGCTAGGAGGCTTGAGAGGGCCCTGGGGAAGAGCTAGACGCCCACATACCTCCTCCACATGGCTTCAAGCTCACGCCTGTCATCTTCATCAAGCTCAGCTGAGAGAGCCTCCTCTAGCAGGCTTCTCAGCTCACCTGCTCTACCCAGCTCAGCTAAGACCCTGGCGAGCCCCAGGTAGGCCCTGGATGACGCCTGGGATCCTGGTGAGAGCCTTATCGTGGACTTGTAGAAGCGCTCTGCATCCTCCAGCAGGCCTATCCTGTGGAGTATGGTGGCCATCTGGAGGCTGACCTCAGCTGCCCTATCGTACACCCCACCCTTCAGCAGGGCACCTAAGGCCTCCTCCAGGTTCCATAGGGCCTCCTCGTCCTCACCCATGCTCACTAGGACTCGCGCTATGTCCATGTACCTGCAGGCAAGCTCCTCCTCGCTCAGGGTGTAGAAGCCCTCTGCTAGAGACCTCTTGTACTCTCTCAGGGCTTCATCTAGCATGCCAGCTGACTCGAGGGCAGCACCTATCCTAGAGTAGTCTTCTGGAGGGAGCCCTACAAGCCTGCCTCTCTGGCTTACTGCCATTGCATAGTAGTCTACAGCCTCCTCTTCCTCTCCAGCTTGAGCTAAGCTGGCTGCAAGCTCCTGCTGCAAGAGCCACGCGTCCTCCTCAGCCTCCTCTAAGGCCTCCTTGAGCACCTCCACAGCTAGGTAGGCGTAGCCCCTCTCCCTGAGCGCTCTAGCTACAGTAGCCCAGAGAGCTGGGAGCTCGCTTGAGAGGCCGCTGCTCCTGTAGCCTTCAGCCACAGCCCTAGCGTAAGCTAAGGCTTCCTCAGCCCCCTTGGACTCCAGGAGGTCTGTGAACTCGTACTCGAATGACGCTAGCGCCTTCGGGCTGCTGGCATGCTCCCCCAACAGAACCCCTAGCAGTAGGGTAGATGAGAAATTTAAGCTTGACCACCTAGGGCTGGGGTCGGTGTGAGCCGGGTAGACAAGCTTAAGGCAAGCCTAATAACCAAAGCCCTCAGGGTAGCCATAACAGAGGACGTGGTTCCAGCTAGAGTCCTCAGAGCACTCTACCCAATGCTCTACGAGACCCTACCCCTCAAAGAGGAGGAGAAAGAGGGGTACCTGTATGCCTTAGGCTACCAGATGGGCAGGAAGATGGAGGAGGAGTTTGAGCACATAGTCTGGAAGATGAGCAAGCCCCCACTCACCTTCAAGGACCTCATGTACTTCTTCGTGAAGGGGGCTACAGCAGTCTCAGCTGACAAAATAGAGCTCGAGGAGGTAAGGGAGGATGCAGCTGTGGTGGTCAACAGGACATGCGCCTACTGCTGGGGGCTTGAGGGGAAGTACAGCAAGCCAGTCTGCTTCTACTACTCTGGGGCAATAGCTGGAGCAACTGAAGCAGCATTAGGAGGCACAGCTGTAGTTGAGGAAGTAGACTGCAAGGCTAAGGGTAATGAGGTATGCAGGTTCAAGGTGAGGTATAAGCCCTGAGGGGTTAGCTTGCTCACCTCGCTGCTACCAGCCTTAAGCAAGCTGCACTTAGCAGCTGCGCTAGCTCTCCTAGCTGGGCTTCTCGCATACAACACACCAGCTCTCCTGGCTCCAGCAGCCAGCTGGGCCAACCCCCTCAGAGAGGCAGAAGCCTACGAGCTTAAGCCTCCAGTAGCCCTCGTCTCAGACCTACATGTTGGCGGAGACTTCATACCTGAGCTAAAGCAGGCACTAGAGGAAATCAAGCCCAGTGCAGTCATCGTGGTAGGGGACCTAGTAGACGAGGAAAGCTACTTCTATGGCAAGCTCAACTGCAGCTTAGAGGCTCTGCTCTCTGAGGCTGGCCTCAGAGGCTACGAGGTCTACTGGGTCACCAGCATGCTCCACGACCCAGAGATGCAGCCTGGCTCCTATGGCAAGCTCCATGTGGTAGGGCGTACTGGCATATTCAAGGTGGGCAGCACAGTCATAGTAGCCCACCACGGTGAGACAGCATGTAAAGTAGGTCCGCTAGCGCTCGCCATCTCCTACACGCTAGGGAAGCTGGGACTAGAGCTCCCGCTGGAGAAGCTCTGGAGGAAGCTCTGCAAAGTCCCAGACAGCTGGTGGGTCATATTCGGCCACAGCCACCTAGCTGGAATAGACCCCAGCTGGAGGGTAGCTAACACAGGCTCATGGAGGAAGCTGCCCAGGATAATACCGCACTCAGAGAAGACAGCAATCATGGTAGACGACAGTGGAGTGAAGCTGATCGCCTTCAGCCCAGAAGCACCCAGGCCGAAAGCCCTCCCACCATGAGTACAGCCTACTCGCCCAACAGCACCACCTGCCTGCTCTCAGCTGCCTCTCCATGCGCTGCGTACTGGCTAGGGTAGCTGTGTGCATGCCAGCCTCCACATTCAGCTCATGAGCAGCCTTAAGCCCAGCCTAGATGCATCCTAGCTGCTGCAAGACCATAGCCTAAGCTAAGGCTTTATCCTATTGCCACCATCCTGATGTAAGCAGCGCTTCACCTCGTTTGAGCTGGCCATCTCTAAGCTGTATGCTAGAGGCCATGTAGCGCTGCTAGCAGCTTGCTGCCGCTCAAGGTATCCTTTATTAGCTGGGGGTGGGTGGCTTGCTGGTATGTGGCTTGTAGTGTTGCTGGTGGCTGTGGGCTCTGCTGTTGAGCCTGCTTTGAGTGGTGCTCCTCGCCTTGAGGCTGCTGCCTCTATGGTGAGTGGGGAGGAGCTCATGTCTACTTTGAGGGATTTAGCTGGCTGGAGGAGGGGTGCTGGCTCTAGTGGGCTTGAGGCTGCTAGGAGGTATGTTGTAGAGAGGCTTAGGGCAGCTGGGCTTGAGGTTAGGCTGGAGGAGTTTCAGGCTTTGGCTGGTGGAGGGAGGTTTTCTGCTCAGCCTGCTAGGAGGCCTAGAGTGGTTTATGGGTGCAATGTGGTTGGTGTTTTGGAGGGGTGTTGGAGGAGGAATGAGACTGTTGTCGTGTGTGCTCACCTTGATAGCGTGGGGAACTATGGGGCTGATGACGATGCCA
>QMWA01000038.1 GCA_003661385.1 Thermoproteota archaeon
GGGGGACCCTGAGCATGTGAAGAGGCACCAGTCTAGGTACCTGAGGTACTTTGAGGGCAGAAGCAATGTGGTAGATGTTGGGTGTGGGCGAGGGGAGTTCTTAGAGCTCCTGGCAGAGAGGGGGGTAGAATGCTATGGCATTGAAGCTGACCTGGACATGTACCTCTACTGCAGGAGTAAGGGGCTTAAGGTGGTCTACGGCGACGCGCTGGAGCACCTGAGGAAGCTCAGCGACGGGAGCCTTGGTGGGGTGTTCCTTTCGCATGTTGCTGAGCACCTTGAGCCTGGTAGGCTTCTTGAGCTGATCAGATTGTGCTACAGGAAGCTCAGGTCTGGCTGCTACCTCGTGGTCGAGTCGCCTAACCCAGCTTCACTCTATGCGATGGCTAAGCACTTCTACAGGGACTATACGCATGTGAAGCCTATTCACCCTGATGCCATGGCTTTTCTGCTCGAGAAAGCTGGGTTCCAGGACGTTGAGGTGCAGTATGTCTCAGATGTGCCTGAAGACGAGAGGCTTAAGCTCCTTGACTCCTCAGGGCTGCCGAGGGAGGCTGCTGAGACGCTGAATGAGAACTTCATGAAGCTCAACTCTGTCATCTTCGCTTCACAAGACTATGCTGTAGTCGGCAGGAAGCCTTAGGGTGTCTTGATGAGGATAGCAGTGCTCATGCCTACTCAGCCTGTTCCAGTTAAGGGTGGGGCTGAGAGGCTTACTGAGGGGATAGTGAGGAAGCTTAGGGAGAGAGGGTACTCAGCTGACCTGGTCAAAGTCGAGGTTGATGAGAGGAGCTGGGAGACCCTGCTTGAGGGCTACTGCAAGTTCTTCTACCTGGACTTGAGCAGCTATGACCTGGTGATATCGACTAAGGCCCCATCTTACATGGTGAGGCACAGGAACCACGTCTCATACCTCTACCACACTGTCAGGGTCTTCTACGACATGTTCCATGAGATCTCCCACGACAAGGAGAGCTATAGGAGGAGGGACATAGTGCACTCGCTTGACAAGTATGGGCTTAGCCCGAAGAGGGTCAGGAGGCACTTCGTCAATGGCAGCCAGGTTGTGAAGAGGCTCATAGAGGCTGACAGCTACTGGCGTAGCATACCCTTCGAGGTCCTTCACCCCCCTTCTCCGCTGGAGGGCTTCAGGGAGGGAGACTACAAGTACGTGTTCATAGTTGGGAGGCTCCATAGGTGGAAGCGTATAGACCTTGTTGCCAAGGCCATGAGGTACATTAAGGGGGATGTGCAGCTTCTCATAGCTGGAGATGGGGAGGATAGGGGGGTCATAGAGGAGATAGCTTCCAGGGACAGGAGGATAGAGCTCTTGGGGGAGGTGAGCGACGACGAGCTCCTGGAGCTCTACGCTAATGCCCTGGTTGTCCCCTTCACGCCTAAGTGGGAGGACTTTGGCCTCGTTACAGTGGAGGCTTTCATGAGCAAGAAGCCAGTGATAACCTGCACAGACTCAGGGGAGCCAGCTGTCATCGTGAAGGATGGGGTAAGTGGCTTTGTGTGCCCGCCTAAGCCCAGGGAGGTCGCTAAGAGGATAAGGTACTTCCTGAAGTGGCCTGATGAAGCCAGGAGGATGGGGAGAAACGGCTACAGGACTGCCAAGGAAATCACCTGGAGCAACCTGATAGCAAAGCTCCTTGGCTTAGAGCAGAGCAGCAGCGGCAGCAGGAGGGTTAAGGTGCTTGTTGCTGACAACCAGGTTCTAGACCCTCCAGTTGGCGGGGGGAGGGTCAGGATATACGATCTGTACAGGAGCTTGCCACCTGAGTTCGAGGTTACCTACGTGGGGTCATTTGACTGGCTTGGGCCAGCTTACAGAGAGCAGATGCTTGATGAGAGGCTCAAGGAGATCTGTGTTCCTATGACTGTGCCCCACATAGCTGTTAACTCCCTGGTAAGCAGGGCCTGCGGCGGGGAAGTCACTCTCGACGTGACTACGCCGTTCCTCATGAGGCTTACTCCACTCTACAAGAGGGTGCTGAGATACCACCTAGATGAGTGTGATGTGGTTGTCTGCAGCCACCCGTGGGTCTACCCTTACATAGGTGAGAAGAGGCCGCTGATCTATGACGCCCACAACTGTGAGTACTACATTAAGAGGGAGATTCTCGGAGGCACCTTCCTCGGCAGGATCCTGGCATGGCTTGTGAAGAGGCTTGAAGGGAGGGTCTGCAGGGAGTGTGATGCGATATTCGTGTGCTCTGAGGAGGATGCTGAGCTCTTCAAGAGGATCTATGGGGTGGATGGCAGCAAGATCCATGTGATCCCGAATGGCGTGAGAACTGATGTCGTGAAGATGGCTCCACTGGAGAGGAAGGAGGAGGCCAAGAGGGAGCTTGGAGCCTCAGGCAGCGTTGTGCTGTTTGTTGGGAGCCCTTACAGGCCTAACATCGAGGCTGCTAGGTTCATATGCAGCAAGCTCGCTGAGGAGCTTGACAGCTGCGAGTTCCTGGTTGTCGGCGGGATAACTGAGGAGCACGTCGGCTGCAAGCCAGGTAACGTGAGGTTCATGGGGATAGTCGACTTCAGTACCCTGATGAAGGTGTATGAGGCCTCTGATGTCGCAGTCAACCCTGTGACGAGGGGCTCTGGCTCTAACGTGAAGATGTTCTGGTATATGGCTGCAGGGGTGCCTGTCGTCACAACTGAGGTGGGAGCTAGAGGCATCAGGGGGGAGCACATGAAGCACTTCATAGTCGCTGAGCTAGAGGATTTCCCAAGGTACATAAGGCTGCTGCTCGAGGACAGGGAGCTCTACCTGAGGATCAGGAGGGAGGCTAGGAAGCTTGTTGAGGAGGAGTACGACTGCAGGGTGATAGCTAGGAGAGCTGGGGAGGTCATGCTGAAGCTCTTGGAGAGGCGTCGGGATGAGGGTTCTCATAGTGTCTAGCTACCTGCCTGAGAGGTGTGGGATAGCTAAGTATGCTTGGCAGCTTGCTGAGCACCTCAGGAGGCAGGGGCATGTAGTCAACGTCCTGGCCCCACCAGGGTCCATGTCAGACTTCTGCGAGCCCCTCAAGGGGAAGCTGGGGCCCCTTAAGGTGCTTAAGTACGCGTTCTTCTACGATAAGGTCTTGCTGAACTTCCACGAGTCCTTCTTCTACCAGAGTGGCGTCCTGAACAGGGCTTTCACGCACCTGTCGTTTGCCTTGCTGTTCCTGCTGGCTCGGAACCTTGAGGTCATCTGCCATGAGTACCCTAAGCTGGAGGGTAGGGGGCTTCTGGGCTGGCTTGACAGGAAGGTGCTTAAGCTCATCTGGTCTCTAGCTCCCAGGGTGGTTTTCCACACAGAGAGGGAGCTGAGCGGGTTCTCCAAGCTGTTTGGCGTCCCTAGGGAGAGGCTTGGGCTCAGAAGGCATGGGGAGAGCTTCATGAGGTTTGCTGCAGCAGGCAAGCTTGAGGCCAGGAGGAAGCTCAGCTTGAGCCCAAGCGACTTCATCCTGCTTTGCATAGGGTTTATCCAGCCTCACAAGGGGTTTGATAGGGTGGTCAAGGCGTTCAAGAAGGTCAAGAGCAGCAGGGTGAAGCTGTACATCGTCGGGTCCATCAGGCTCTTTACCAGGGAGTACATTGAGTACTTGCGTGAGCTCAGGAGGCTTGCATCAGAGTGCAGTGGAGTGCACTTGGTGTACAGGTACATCAGCGACGAGGAGTTTGACCTGTGGATTGCTTCCTCAGATGTAGTTGTGCTCCCATACAGGGAGATATGGTCTTCTGGTGTGCTTGAGAGAGCTAAGCTCTATGGTAAGCCTGTTATAGCATCTGATGTCGGTGGGGTAGCTGACCAGCTCTCCAGCTCAGACTACCTGTTTAAGAGCGATGAGGAGCTCGAGGAGCTCCTTCAGGAGCTAGCTGAGCTAGCTGACGAAGCCCTCTCAAGGAGAGAGGACAGGGACTCGACTGTGTAGCTTATGCTGTACCGCCTGGCCTTCGCGAGCGCTGCTCTACCCATCTGCTCCGCCTTGCTTCTCGACTTCAAGAGCAGGATGGCCTTCTCAGCTATCTCTCTCGGGCTCCTGGACACCAGGTACCCTGTGACCCTGTCTTCCACGAGCTCCAGGAGGCCGCCTTCAGCTGAGACTATAGCAGGCTTCGATGAGGCCATTGCCTCCAGCACAGCTAGCCCAAAGGGCTCCCTCTCAGGTGTGTAGATGAGGCAGTATGCCTGCGAGTACAGGTCTATGAGCTCGCCTTCACCGACCTCACCTAGGAGCTCCACCCTCCTCTCTACCCCCAGAGACCTGGCTAGGGAGAGCAGCCTCAGCTTCTCAGGGCCTTCTCCGACTATGATGAGCTTCGCATCCGGGATCCTCTTTGCAATGAGCTTCATAGCCTTGACCACCAGATCCACCCTCTTGTGCTTGACTAAGCGGGCTACAGTGAGGAGAACTGGGGCATCTGGGCTTCTTGGCCTATATGAGCTCAGCTTCACCCCAGGGTACACCACAGGCGCCTCTATGCCATAGGCTAGCCTGATGTACCTCCGTGTGTAAGCTGAGTTTGAGGCTATGGCATCGACTTGCAGGGCCTTCTTCCTGTCATAGGCTCTAAGAGCCCAGAGGGCAGCCTGTGATACAGGCCTTGGAGCAGGGAGCTGAGCTGCATACTCATGTGAGAGGTCGTAGAGCTCTCGAGGAGGCTCATGGCAGTACCATACTGATGGGTGCTTTGATGCTAGGTGTGATGGGAAGCCGTGTAGGTTGTATACGTCGTGGTCTCCCATGCTTGCAGCAAGCAGCTTAGCTGCAAGCGGGTAGAGCGGCATCCTCAGCAGGCGTGCAGCTGGCTGAACCTCGATTACGCTGAACTCTGGCGCACCCCACTTCTCCACGCTGTAGCGTGTGGTATACACTGTGACCTGGTGGTGTGCTGAGAGGCCTTCTGCAAGCTGCAGCACTAGCTTCTGGGAGCCGCCATAGAGGTCCAGCCTGGGGTGCAGTAGAGCTATGTCTAGTCTAGCCAAGGTAGTACCTCTCTTCTCTAGACTTGAATATCAGGTATCCTGCTGCTAGAGAGGCTATGGACGCTAGTAGGGTGTATGCTATGCTTGAGGCCTGTGGAAGAGCTCCCTGGAGGACCACTGACCTAGCCATGGTGAGCATGTGTGTGTACGGGTTTATGAGGATAGCTCTCTTCAGCAGTGGGGAGATGTTGTCTAGCGGGTAGACTACAGGGACTGAGAAGAAGAGGAGGTTCAGGTATATGTCAGCCAGGTAGCCTACGTCATCGTACTCAGCGTAGAAGGAGGCTAAGGCCATTGCGATGCCTAAGGTGAAGACATGTGTGACTAGGAGGACTGGTATTATCAGGGTGCTAGCTGGTGTGAGCTTGATCCCGAGCACCAGCACACCTACTACCAGGAGAGCAAGCAGGTCGCCCATGCTGTGGAACAGCGATGAGAAGGCGTTCCCTAGGGGTATTGAGAGCATGTGTATCGGAGTGGAGTTTATCAGGGCTCTCTGCTGCCTTACTGAGCTCATCACCTGGGTTGTGCAGTGTGCTATGGTCCTCCAGACTGTGAGGCCGACTAGCAGGTAGGCCCCATACTCCCTGAGGTCGAGGCCTAGGATCGCTGAGAAGACTAGGGCGAAGACAGCTAGGAGGCCTAGTGGGTGTATGAAGCTCCATAGGAAGCCTAGCAGGGAGTTCCTGTACTCTACCTTGATGTTCTTCCACGCTATTATGAGGCTTGCTCTCAGGACTTCAGGCAGCACCTTAGACCACCCTGTAGGATATCTCTGTCTCAGCTAGCAGCATCCCATCTGAGCTGCTGTCGGTAGGCGTCACCCTGAAGCTCAGGGCCCTCTCTCTCCAGTCGAATACCTCAGCTGACCCAGGGGTGTGAGCTGCTACCGTGACGTGGTAGAAGCCTGAGTTGAGGGGTAGCTTCTGCTTGAAGTCTACTATCAGGATATCGCCGCTGCTGAGCGGTGGCAGGTGGATGCTCTTCCTCCACGTGTTGGTCCCGTACACTATGCTGCCTGCTGCATCAGTTATCCTTATTCCTACTACAGGAGACTCTACTCTGCTGTTGGCTCTGCAGACTACCCTTATCAGCAGGCTTCCTGCCTTAACTGAGGAGACCTCCTTGAGGGTAGCTGGGTCGAGGAGCTTCACCTCAGTGATCTCCATCTTGGATCCGGTGGCTTCGGTGGGCCTTGAGCTGGGCTCAGCCTCCTCTACTATGACACCCCTGTTCATGAAGCCTATCACATCACATATCCTCTCTGCTATGTTCCTGTCGTGTGTAGCTACCATGAAGGTCTTTCCCTCGTCTCTCTTGGCTAGAAGGAACTCTAGAGCCCTCCTCCTGAACCTCTCGTCTCCTGGAGCTAGAGCCTCATCTATCAGTATGACATCTGGGTCGTGTATGAAGCTTCTCGCGAAGGCTAGCCTAGCTACCATCCCGCTGGAGAGCTTCTTCACCTTCGTGTCAGCGAACTCCTCCAGCTCAGAGAACTCCAGAGCCCACTTTATCCTCTCCTTCCTCTCCCTCCTGCTGAACCCCATGTACCTGGCGTAGAAGTCCAGGTTCTCCTTCACGGTGAGTTCACTGTACAGGTTTGAGCCCAGAGCTACTATCACAGCTACCCTCCTCTTCAGGGCCTCTATGTCTCTCAGCGGGTTGAAGCCAAGCACCTTGACGTACCCTCGGGTTGGTGGCAGGATGCCAGCAACCATCTTGATCAAGGTGGTTTTGCCAGCTCCATTAGGGCCCATCAGCCCATAGGACATCCCGGAGTCTATGCTCAAGCTGACGTTATTGACTGCTGTGATGACTCTCTGCCTGTACTTGCCAGTCAGCATGTGCAGAATCGTGTGCTTGAGGCTATGGGAGACCTCAGGTGAAGCTATTGTGAACTCCCTAGTCAGGTTCCTGGCTTCTATCGCGAGCAAAGGAGCCCTCAGTCACCAGCACTGAGAACCCAATAAAAGTTACCCTAAGCAGGTGTGTTGCCTGGGGGCAGCAGCCTGCCCATGCGCTCGCATGCTGCACTAAGAGGGCTGGCTGGAGGTAGCTGGCTGCTTGCCTAGGATGGCTTGAGCTATGCCTAGGAGCATCGAGAAGGCTGCTGCAGCCAGCGCTATGGCGTAGTGTAGCTTTGCCTTCAAGCCTGGCTGCTGTGCTGGCTTGTAGTTCATGGCGTTTGCCTTAGCGTCCTCGTAGACCGTCCTGGCAGCCCAGTAGATGAGCTTAGCTGGGTGAAGCCGCCTGAACACGTCGCTGTGCTTCCTGAATATCCCCATCACCCCTCTCCCGTGCCTCATCTGGCTTAGGACAAGCTCCCTCATCTTCTGGAAGGGCTGGTGGACTACGCTAGCTGCCTTGACGTACTTGAACTCGTATCCTGCCTTCACTACCTTCAGCTGGAAGTCCTTGTCTTCTCCTGCCTCCAGGCTCTCGTCGAAGAGCCCTGCTTTCAAGGCAGCTTCCCTCCTGAACGCCATGTTAGCTCCCCAGAACACCTGGCCGAACACGCTCTTCTTCTCTGTTCTCTGCCCTGCTGCGTTCAGTATGCTGCCGCATACCACTCCTACCTCTGGGCTGCTGAAGGGCTTACAGAGCTCTTCTAGCCACCTCCCTGATGAGGGGTAGCAGTCTGCGTCCAGTACAGCCACAATCTCCCCTCTGGCCTCTAGGATCCCTGTGTTGACTGCAGCAGACTTCTTCGGCCTCCTCGCCTTCACTACCTTGACGCCCTTCCTCCTAGCTATCTCTGGTGTCATGTCTGTTGAGTAGCTGTCCACTACTATGACCTCAAATGGGTAGGGGGCCTGCTGGGACAGCACTAGACTCAGGCACCTCTCTATTGTCCTCTGCTCGTCTTTTGCTGGTATGACCACTGTCACCTTTGGAGGTAAGCTCATTAACACCTGCCACCATAGGGGCTAGGCAGCGGGTTATTATGTGTAATGTAGATGGGTGGGTAGTTGAGGATTGCCGTGGTGAACAGCTTCTACCCACCGTGGAGGGGTGGAGCTGAAACCTACGTGAGCAACTTAGCTAAGTGCCTGGTGGAGCTTGGGCATGAGGTTGCTGTGCTGTGCTCTGAGAAGCCTCTGAAAGCTGGCATCTACTACGATGGGGGGGTGAAGGTCTGGAGGATGGAAGCCTCCCTCAGGGTATACGGCACCCCAGTGTTCCCTGAGCTCACCTACAGGCTGCTGTCAGAGGACTTCGACCTGGTGCACGCCAACTTCCCAAGCCCGTATGTGGCAGCATGCTCCTCCCTGGCTTCCCTGCTGAGGGCTAAGCCAGCTGTGCTGACCTGGCATAACGACCTGCCTCCAGTAGCTCCGCTCGCCAGAGGGCTCATCTCAGTCCACGACAGGATAGCCATGCTCTACCTGAGGCTTTTCAGGGCGATAATAGCGACCACCAGGGCATATGCGCTGAAGTCCAGGATACTCAGGTCGCTATCCAGCAGGGTTCATGTGATACCATGTGGGGTGGATGCAAGCAGGTTCAGCCCATCAGTGAGCGGGAGGAGGGTTAGAGAGGAGCTTGGTGCCTTTGGGAGGGTTGTGCTGTTCGTCGGGGCACTAACGAGGTGGCATGGCTACAAGGGGCTTGACGTGCTGCTGAAGGCCATGAGGCTCGTTAGGCAGGCTGTCAAAGACGTTAAGCTCATCGTGGTCGGCGACGGGGAGCTTAGGGTGTGGTATGAGAAGCTTGCTGAGAAAGCTGGAGTCAGGGACGTGACCTGCTTCGCTGGAGATGTGAGCGATGAGAGGCTTCCAGAGTACTATGCTGCAGCAGACCTGCTGGCTATGCCGAGCAAAGACGACTCTGAGGGGTTTGGGATAGTAGCCCTGGAGGCTAACGCCTGTGGGAAGCCTGTTGTAGCATGTAGGGTCGGTGGGGTGGTTGACGTCGTGAGGAATGGGGTTAATGGGGTTCTGGTTGAGCCCAACAGCCCAGGGCAGCTGGCTTCAGCTATAGTGCGCCTGCTTACCAGAGACGACTTGAGGGAGGAGCTTGGGAGGAGGGGGAGAAGGCTCGCTGAGAGGTATGACTGGATGCAGATAGCAGCTAGGGTCTCAGAGCTCTATGCTGCAGTAGCTGGTGGGTGAGCTCTTGAGGATCCTGGTCGTTGGGGACCTCTCCTCCCCCTTCGTGAGGCAGGACTATAGGCTGCTCTCTGAGCTGGCTAGCGTAAGGCTGCTGTCAGCTGGAGGCTACTTGGGATACTTCGCCAAGCTCCTGGAGGCTGGAGGCTACGACGTGTACTACGCGTGGTGGGCTAGCAGCCTCCACAACGTGGTCTACTCCAAGGTGCATGGTGGAGCCTCCGTCGTGGTTGCAGGCGGCTTCGACGTCGTGTCTGAGGACAGCGTCAAGTACGGGTTCAGGTGGCAGCCCTGGTGGAAGAGGAAGGCTGTAAGGTACTGCCTCAGGGAGGCTGACCTCATCCTGGCTGTCAGCAGGTTTGTGGAGGAGCATGTCAGGAGGCTGGAGCCTAAGGCTAGAGTTGAGGTCGCCTACCTTGGAGTAGACCCAGAGAGGTTTGCTCCAGCTAGCCTGCAGCAGAGGAAGCCTGTCATCTTGACTGTAGCCCACCTGACAGCTAAGAGCATAGTGTACAAGGGGGTGGTGGACTTGCTTGAGGCCTTCGCTCACGTGGCTAAGAGGAAGCCTGAGGCTAGGCTTCGCATAGCTGGAGCACACCGAGGAGGGGAGGCTACGCTAGCTAGGAGAGCCAAGGAGCTGGGTTTGAGCAGCAGAGTTGAGCTCATCGGGGAGGTGGAGCACAGCAGGATACACAGGCTATACCAGGAGGCCATGGTCTATGCTCAGCTCAGCAGAGTTGAGAGCTTCGGGCTGTGCGTAGCTGAAGCCATGTCCTGTGGAACCCCCGTGGTAGTGTCTGGAGCAGGTGGGCTCCGTGAGGTGGCTGGAGGCGTTGGAGCTACCGCTAGGCCAGATGACCCTGAGGAGGTTGCTGACGTTGTGTGCAGCCTCCTAGAGGACAGGAGGCTCTGGCTTGAGCTGAGCGAGCTCAGCAGGTCCAGGATCCTGGAGGGGTTCACGCTATCCCACAGGAAGAGGAGGCTAGCTCAGGCTATGGAGTCTGTTGCCTAAGCTTCCTAGCCTGGTAGGCTGCTAGCAAGGCTTTAGCTGCAGCCAGCCACATGGGGAGCACTAGGAGCAGGGCAGCGTACCTTGCTGCCAGCCCTCCGAGCGAGCATGGCAGCCTGCCTGCCACACACAGGGGGTACAGTGCTATCTTAGCTATGGCCTCAGCTAGCTTGGTGTAGCTTGCTCTCGGAACCCTTACCTCGACCCCACTTACCCTAGTCTCGACTAGAGGAGCAAACACGAGCAGGATAGACAGCAGTACTGCTAGAGATGCTACTGGAGACAAAGCTGACCCTATCTTGCCCTCTGGCATCAGCCTGTAGGCTATGATGGAGAGCGAGATGTGAGCTAGCAGCAGAGGGAGAAGCCATGCTCCAGATGGCAGCTGCAAGACAGTGTATCTGCCAGTCTCCTTCACCACGGGGGTAGGCAGCCTCATGCACCTGGCTGACACAGCTAGCACCACAGCTGTCGCGGCCAGAGAGGCAGCGAAGCTCGGCCTCAGCTTCCTATCCGCTGACAGCAGAGCTGCAGACGCTGCAGCCAGGGGCAGGGCGAACGTGTAGACTGCTGCCTGGAAGGACATCTCTACCATGAGCTTCCCTAGCCTGATGTAGGAGGGCATGTAGAAGACGTTTAGGCTTATCTTCCCCCGAGCAAACCCTGTCCTCCCAACTGACGTGGACATCAGCCCCATAGCGTACGCTATGGTGCCTAGCAGGCTTAAAATGAGCACTGAGGCAGGCAGGTGGTAGAGCTTCAACCCCCACACCTCATGTAAACTGATGCCACCCCAGCGTCAACAACCTTCGAGACACCACGAGCCAGCATCCAGCGCTCCAGCCTCTCCTCGAGGACGACTGCAGCTGCACCCTCCCCTAGGGCATCTGGGAGAGCACGCACGTCGCTATACGGGGGGCAGCTTGGCTCTAGCATGGCCTTTGCCAGGGGGGCTAGGGGATCTGGGTACAGTATGGGGGTGCTCGA